>CAZGFK010000004.1:0-57382 GCA_964524815.1 uncultured Oscillospiraceae bacterium | reverse complement strand
TCAAGATAAATCACATTATCGACAAGGGCGAGATAAGCTTCAACCTCGCTGAGCACATCGAAGCCGAAAACGGGGCTTTTATAGTGCATGGGTACGGTTATCTTCGGCGCAATGCGCGCCGCAATGCGCCGCGCCGCGGCGGCATCCACCGTGTAATACCCGCCCATGGGAATCATCAGCGCATCGACTTTGCCGAGCGCTTCTATAATCTCCTGCTCCGGCTCATGCCCCAAGTCGCCCATGTGAACAAGGCGGCAGCCCTCGGTGTCTATCACGGTGATGCGGTTTTTACCGCGCAATGCGCCCTGCTTTTCATCGTGCCAGCAGTCGAAAAACGACACGTCAAACCCCGGCGCATTCCCCGTGAGCTTGACGGCAGCGGCGCAGTTATGGTCGCCGTGGTCGTGACTGCAAAAGCAAGCGTCCGCCGTCAAATTCTCCGGCAGCTTCAGCCCCGGAACATAGCCGGGCGCGTAGGGGTCGAGCACGGCGCTTCCCTCGCGCGATTCGATTTTGAAGCAGGAATGCCCCAGCCAAGTAAGCTTCATTATAATTCCTCCTTGTTTTTTTACTATTATAACAAATACCCATGCTCCGATTCAACTGCATATTAATTAACAGTTTTGCGGTTGACCCGCGCGAAAGAAAATGTTATAGTATGCTGTACGCGTTTCGGCGCGCTTTTAATGTTAACAATTCTTTTTGATATACAGGAGGCACACATGAAAGGTAGCCGTGGATTCAGAATAGCGTTCGGAGTGCTGGTGCTGGCGGTGTTTGTGGCATACTTTGCCCTGCGTTTTTCCGTTTCGCCGCGCACAAGCGATTTTGACGATGACCACGCCGTGGTTTACGGCGATTTGCAGGATATATTAAACGCCGGCGGCACGCTGGAGGACTATTACCGCTCTGACCCGCGCTTTGCGGATATACTGGCCGAGTTTGAAAAAGCAAACGAGGAAGAAGCAAGCGCCGAGAACGAGGAGCCCGTTGTAGAGCCTACGCCCGAGCCCACGCCCGACCCGGCCTCTCCCGCAGGAAAGGCCGCCGCGCTGGGGCTTGCCGCACCCCCGGATATCGACATTACTTCTTGGGAATACACCCTTGTAAACGGCGATAACTCCATAGGTCAATACGTGCCGGAAAGCCTCGCCTACCTCAACCAAACCGTGGACGAAACCGACATTCAAACCGCCTACAACGCAAACCGCTGCCCCGTGGACGAGCGCATAGCGCAGGCGGTGCTGGATATGGCGCTTGGGTGCAAGGAAGCGGGCAACCCCGTGTATCTCTCCTCCGGCTACAGAAGCTACACCGATCAGGACGCTAACTTTCAGCGCATTTGCGCCAACAACGGCATCACGGACGGCAAGGACATAAACGGGCACTATATCACCATGCCCGCCGGGTGCAGCGAGCACCAAACCGCCCTCTGCGTTGATATAACCGATGTTTACCGCAGCATCAAAAATGACGAGATAGAAAACACCGACACTTGCAAGTGGCTCATTGCAAACTGCGCCGAGTACGGCTTTATCCACCGTTTCCCCGAGGAGAAAATGGACGTTACGGGCGTTATGAACGAGGGGTGGCACTTCCGCTATGTCGGCAAAGAGGTCGCCGCGTACATAATGGATAACGGCTTGTGCTTAGAGGAGTTCGTGGCGCTTTATAACGGCGTTGTCGATACCGCAGAGAACGGCAGTACCGAAGAGGTCGCGGGATAAAACAGCGCAATTAAACACAAAAGCTTTCGGCTCGCGTATTCACGCGAGCCGATTTTCCATTTCTATATATCAATATTACAGCTCTTCCTGCAAGAGCTTGCCCGCCATGGAGCGCGTACCGAGCACCCAAATAAGGTCGCCGTTTTGGATAATCATATTTATATCCGGCTGGGCGATAGGCAAGCGGTTTCTTTGCAAGCCGAGGATCATGCAGTCATAGTCCTCGCGGATGCGGCTGTCCTTAATCGGGCTTCCGGCAAAGGGAGAATCCTTATCGACATTTATGGCGTAGGAATAGAGGTCGCCCTCGTCGCCGCTTTCGCGCCCGATAAACTCGCGCAGGGTGGGAAGCTTGCCGTCCTCGGGCAGGTCAAGGCCGAGGCAGAGGGAATGAATAGGCTCTTGCTCGCCGAGGACAAAAATGCGGTCATTCTTGGCGATAACGGCGCTGCCGGAGGGCATATTGATGTGCTTTTTGCCGCGCACGAGCTTGACAACGTTCACGCCGTACCGGCCGCCCCAGCCCAGCTCACGCAGACTCTTCCCCTCGACATCGCTGCCGGGGCAATTAAACTCCAGCACGTAGAGCTTTTCATCCAGCCACTCGGTGGCCGTGTCGCTGTCCTCGAATTTGCCGAGGTTGCGTTCATTGAAATTTGCCAAAAACCGCGCCTCAACCGAAAGATACGCCGAGGCAAACGCGCCGGAGCGGTAGATAAGTATAACCGCTATCGCCGTAACGCCCAACAGCCACGCGCCGTTTACATGAACGACAAGCTGAACGGGGATAAAGGCGATGAGCACGATTATAAGGAAGCGGCAAGCGTTGAGCGCCATAAGCGGGAGACGGTTGTGCTTAGAGCTCATCCAAAGGGCAGTATATTGCGGGCTTTTCACGTCCAGCATGGGGCGGACGAAAAGCGCAAGACCGAGATAGGCAAGCACAAGGCATATGCCCCCGCTCAGCCACGTATTTGTGATATAACCGCTGACGGCGGGATAGATAAAGCGAGTGACGATGATGACAACGCCGAGCATGATAACGCCGTAGAAAAGCGTTGTTTTCATATATCGGCGCATAAACGCCGCCCAATCGCTTTCTTGGCTCTCGCTCTCGTCATTTTGCGCGTCCGCCTCGGTGTATCTATCGAGCTTTGCCACAAGCTTTTTCGGGAGCTTCGCTTCCACAAGCGCACAGATTTTGTCCGAGGCGCGGATGCAGGTGGGCGTTGTGAGCGTGGTTATAACGGAGACGGAGACGATGATGGGATAGATATAATCCGCGATAACGCCGAGCGACATACCCAAGGACGCGATGATAAACGCAAACTCGCCTATCTGCGCCAGGGAGCAGCCGCAATGGATAGCGCTTTTCAGGCTCTCGCCCGACAAGAGCACGCCGAGCGAGGAGAAAAAGAGCTTACCCACAAGCGTTACGATGGTGATGATGATTATAGGCACTATGTATTCAACCACCATTGACGGATCAAGCATCATGCCGACAGAGAGGAAGAACACCGCGCCGAAAAGGTCTTTCACGCTTGAAGTCAAATGCTCCACGCGCTCGGCATGGATAGTGCCCGCGAGGAGAGAGCCGGCCAAAAACGCGCCCAAGGCCGAGGAGAAGCCGAGGAAGTTTGCCAAAAGCACCATGCCGAAGCATATACCCAGCGACACGATGAGCAGCGTTTCCTCATTCATGAAGATAACGGCGCGATTTAACAGCGTGGGCAAAAGGTAAATGCCGAGGATGAGCCACAGCGCAAGATACAGCACCAAAAGCCCAAGCTTCAAGGCAAGCTCGCCGCCGGAGATAGACTGGCTGACGGAGACGGTGGAGAGGATAATCATCATGAATATACCGGCGATATCCTCGATTACCAACGTGCCGAACACAAGCTGGGCGAAATTTTTCTTCGTCACGCCCAATTCGTCAAAGGCTTTTATAATTATAGTAGTGGAGCTCATAGAAAGCATACCGCCGAGGAAGATACTGTCCATTATCCCCCAGCCGAGCAGCTGCCCCGTGGCATAGCCCAAAAGCAGCATACCCCCGACCTCGGTAAACGCCGTAATCACGCCCGTGCCGCCCACTTTGGCAAGCTTATGCAGATTAAACTCCAGTCCAAGCGAGAACATGAGTATGATTATACCGATTTCGCTCCATGTGCTTACGGAAACGCTGTCCTCAACCGTGAAGAAAAACGGCATATACGGCCCTATCAGAAAGCCCGCGAGAATATAGCCCAGCACAACCGGCTGCTTGAGCTTTCTGAATATGATGGTTACAACGCCCGCCGTTAAAAGCATGAGCGCAAGGTCGGAAATAAGCTCAGGTAAATGCAATATAAGAACCTCCTTGAAATTTTGCGGGATTAATCGCCCTCAAGCATACGATAACCTACGCCGACTTCCGTGAAGATATACTGCGGCTCGGCAGGGTTTTTCTCTATCTTGCGGCGGATATTCGCCATGTTGACGCGAAGAATTTGGTTGCTGCCCTTGCTTTGCGGCCCCCAAAGCTCTTTCATGATGAAATCATAAGTGAGCACCTTGCCCGCGCATTTGCCGAGAAGCGCCACTATTTTATACTCGTTTTGCGTCAAGCGTGCGTTCTCCCCGCAAATGAGCACCTGGTGCTTGTCATAATCAATGGTGAGATCCCCGGCGGTGAATTTGCCGGAGGAGACAAGGGTTTCGTTTGCAAGCCCCGCGCGGGTATGGCGTATGGCAACGCGCACGCGCGCCAAAAGCTCCGCCGCGCCGAAGGGCTTTGTGATATAATCGTCCGCTCCCTTGTCAAGTGCGGCCACCTTGTCGCGCTCGTGAGTGCGGGCAGACACGACAATTATGGGAAGCTGCGTCCACTGGCGGACTGATTCTATTATATCCATTCCGTCCATATCAGGCAAGCCCAAATCCAAAACAACTATATCCGGGCAGTGCGAGCTTATCATGGAAAACGCCTCGCTCCCGGAGCGGGCAATGATAACATCGTACCCGTTAGAGGTCAAAATCGCGCGGATGAAGCCGGAAATGCTCTTCTCGTCCTCTACTACCAAAACCTTATCCTTGATATTCATAATCTTCTCCTCCCAAAGGCAAAGTAAATGTAAATTCAGCGCCGCCCTCTGTGCGGTTGGCGGCAGATATCTCTCCCCCGTGCGCCTTTACTATCGTTTTGCACACGGAAAGCCCTATACCCATCTGGCGGGAGCTGTCGCCGGATGCCATGCCGGAAAACGGCAAAGTCCCGTCAAACAAATGGTCTAAGTAATTTCGGTTTATGCCGTTTCCGTTGTCGCGGACGGATGTGACGGCAAAGCCATCCTTCACCGCAACAGAAATATCCACACAGGTGGTTTTTTTGCCGTGCTCGGCGGCGTTATCCATGAGGTTGAGCAAAACCTGCTCTATCAGCATCGCGTCTATCTTCACGAAAAACAGCGTCTCCGGAACGGTCACGGACACGGCCACATCGGGATAGTGCTTTTTGAAGTTTACAACCGTCTCGCTTATAACCTCTTCCAGCATTTCATCCTGCATATTGAGCTTGCCCATTTGCCCGTCCGTCATGCGCGTGATGCTCAACAGATTTTCCACCATGCGCCTGAGCCATTCCGCGTCTTCCTTGGCATCGTTCAAAAGCTCTATGCACTGCTCTTCCGGCAGGCTCTTCCCCTCATCCAGCACAACGCCGATGTTCCCGCTTATGGATGTGAGCGGCGTGCGCAAATCGTGCGATACTGCGCGCAGGAGATTGGCGCGCATTTTTTCTCTGTCGCTCTCGGCCTTTATACGCTCCTGCTCCTTTAAGCGCGAGGTCATGGTAGAAACCGCAACGCTGACTGCAAGCATCGTCAAAAATGTGAGCGGATAGCCGTAGATAGAAAAGTTTACTTTCATATACGGATAAGTAAACGCCCAGTTGACGGACAACACGCTTGTGACCGAGGCTAGAAGCCCGTATAAATACCCGTCCGTCAGCATAGCCGTGACAAGCACCGCCAACACAAACAAAAGCGGCACATACACATCCGTCATTGCCGCCGTTTGTAACAGCACGGACAGCCCACAGGCGATAAGCATCGCCAGCAGGTATACCACCCACCCGCGTATCGACATCGGAAAGTATTCGCCCAGCTTTTTATAGATTCTCATATATAGTTTTATACCCTGTCACTCCTTTCGGCACGGCATAAAAATCTTTACAGGGGGCATTATACCATAGCTCTATGTTAATTTGCCGTTAAGAAAAGGGTAAGCTGACGGGAGTTGAACCCCTGCGCCTGTCAGCTTATGTATTATAAAAGACTAAAACAGCCCCGAAATTTCTTTCGGAGCTGTTTTGTATACATATTAAAATCAATATCTGTTGTATGGGTCGTAGCGGAAGAGGTCATCTATATCCTGAGGGTCTGTATGGGGTTCATCGTCATAATATTCCTCATATTCGCCCTCGGCGTTTTCATCCGCATCCTCGTCCTCGTCATACTCTTCGTATTCTTCATACTCTTCGTATTCGTCATTGTCGGCATAGCGGGCGGCGTAGGGGTCATAGGCTTGCTGATAATCAGTCTCGTCATATTCCGCTTCGTACTCCGCTTGGCGGCGGCGTTGCCGCTCATACTCGCGCTGACGCTCCAGCTCGCGCTGTTCGCGCGCGCGGCGGCGCTCAAGCTCGGCGCGGCGGCGCTCGGCCAAGTGGCGGCGGCGCAGGGCGCGATAGCGCGCCACGAGCACAAGATAAACCGCCGCAAGCGCAAGCACCACGAGGATAAGCGTGATAACCCAGCCCTTGGAGAAAAACGCTTTAAGCTGCGTCTTGATAAGCTCGCTCTTGGAAAGCTCCACGGCGTTGGGGTTGACAAGCTTTACATAGCCGTAATCCTCTCCGTCCGCCACAATGTGGACCTCGCCCAGCACCGTTCCCGCTTCAAGGGGCGCAACGAGCTTATCTTCATAGAGCCTGACTTCCGTGGTTATCGTTGAATCGTCTATATCATTGGGCAACAGCGCGCGCACATCCTCTGTCGGGCGCAAAAGCGCCGTGCCGTCCCCCTCGGCCAAATCCACAGTGACCTTTTGGGAAAACTGAGAGGCGGAAACAAGCGTGCGGTAGGAGAAGTTATTAAAGCACCAGTCGTAAAGCTTTATGGTTTCCGAGAAGTTGCCGAACTCCATTTCCTGCGTGTTAAGCTCTCCCCCGCAGCCGAGCACCACAGCCAAAAGGCGGACATCGCCGCGCTGCGCCGTGGAGATAAGGCAGTAGCCCGCCGCGCGGGTATAGCCCGTTTTCACGCCGGACGCACCCTCGTATAGATAGTCATGCCCGTTATTCTGCATGGACATTGACGCGTAGTATCCGCCGTTGGAGATGAGCGCGTTGGAGTTATAAAACTCACGCGCCTCGCTTTTGTTGGTAGGGTCGGTTTTATAATAATCCGTGTCACAAATTGCAAGAAAGTCCGGGTGGCTGACTGCTTCCTTTGTTATAATGTAAAGGTCGCGTGCGGTGGTGTAATGCCCGTCGTTGGACAGGCCGTTTGTGTCAAGAAAATGCGTGTTCACCGCGCCAAGCTCCGCCGCGCGCTCGTTCATGCGCTCGACAAAGGCGGGGATACTGCCGGATATGTAGGTTGCAAGCACGTTGCACGCTTCGTTCGCCGAGTGCATGAGCGCGCAATAGAGAATATCCTTATATGTCATCATTTCGCCCGGCTGGATGTTGGAGTTGCTCGCGTCCTCTCCCAAGCCCTGCCACGCGTCCGCGCCGACGGTTATAACATCGTCCATGCGGCATTGGCCGTTTTCTATCGCCTCCACGGCGAGAAGCCCCGTCATTATCTTCGTAAGGCTCGCGGGGGAACGCTGTTCATCGGCGTTAAGCTCATACAGCACCTCGCCGGAGTTGAGATCCGCCAAAAGCACGGCCTTTGCGTTCAGTGACGGGTCGTTCACGGCGGAAGCCGAGGGCGCGAGGGCGCACAGGGCGAGGCATATTATAAGAATAAGGGGGAAAATTTTAATTTTTTTCATTTTGCTCTCCCGTTTTTCTTCGGAATGTGGTAGAGTATATATAGTCTGGCGCATTTTGCGCCGAACACTAACCAAGCATAAAGTATATTATACGGTTAAATCGTCGAAATTGCAACAAAAAATAATTCCCGGTGGAGCGTGGGTGGGGAAAGCCCGTGCTTTTAAGGAGGTTTATAATGAAAATATTAGTAGTCGATGATGAGCGCTTGCTCGTAAAGGGGATTAAATTCAACCTTGAAAACGAGGGGTACACGGTTGATGCGCGCTATGACGGCGAGGCCGCCGTGGAGTGTGCGCGCACGGGGGAATATGACCTTATCATACTTGACCTGATGATGCCGATTAAGGACGGACTACAGGCGTGCCAGGAGATACGCTCGTTTTCCACCGTGCCTATAATCATGCTCACCGCGCGCAGCGAGAAAGCGGATCTTTTAATGGGCTTTGAATCGGGCGCGGATGATTATCTCACCAAGCCCTTTGATATCCTGGAGCTGAAAGCGCGGGTGCGGGCGCTGTTGCGCCGCGCGTCAATCGCCGCGCCCGAAGCCCCCGCGCTCTCGTCCGTGCTCACGCGCGGGCACATCACCGTTGATGAGGAGCGCCGCCGCGCCGAGAAAAACGGCGAGGCCATAGAGCTGACGGTTAAGGAATTTGACCTTATACTTTTTCTTATGAAAAACCCCGGCCGCGTCTATTCGCGCGAAAACCTTTTGGACTTGGTGTGGGGGTATGACTATCAGGGCGATACGCGTACCGTGGATGTTCACATACGCCGTCTGCGCGAAAAGCTGGAGCTTGACCCGGCAAACCCGCAATACATCATCACCAAGTGGGGCGTGGGCTACTACTTTGCCGAGTAAGGAGCGGATAAATGCGAAGCCTTAGAATACAGTTTACGGCCTTTACCGCGGCGCTCTTGGTGATACTTTTAATCATGCTCAACACCTTTCCCATCACTTCCTCGCGGGATCGCGTGTTTGAGGAAAAACGCCGCTCGCTTTCAAACCAAGCCTCGGTTATGGCCTCTTCCCTTGCCAATCTCGATTCCCCCACTCGTGACAGCATAAGCGATGTGCTCGCCCTTTTGGATATCACGGGCTTTTCGCGCACGGTCGTGGTGGACGCAGGGGGAGCGCTTATCTATGATGACGGCGCGGCCGCGTCCGATTCCGAATCAGGCGACATTGCCGCCGCTCTTTCCGGGCAGACGGTTTTCCGCTCGCTCTTTGCAAACGGGGCGTTTTCAAGCTGCTTTGCCATGCCTATGGCAAACCAAGGGGAAACCGTGGGCGCGGTGTACATCTGCGAGCATGACGCGGAGCGCGCCGAGATGATAAAAACCATGCAGGGGAAGCTGCGCATAACGTCCCTTATCGTTGCGGGGGCGGCGCTTTTGATAACCACGGTGTTTTCAAACGTGCTTCTCCGGCGCATACATGAGCTTGTGGAGTCCATGCGCGTGGTTGCCTCCGGCAACTACGGCCACCGCCTTGCAACGCGCGGGCATGATGAAATAACGGAGCTGGGCGAGGAGTTTAATATGCTCACCGAGCGCTTGGAGACTACCGAGCGTCAGCGCCGCCGCTTCGTGTCGGACGCATCGCACGAGCTTAAAACCCCGCTCGCGTCCATCCGCCTTTTGTCCGACAGCATAGTGCAAAGCATGAACATGAACGAGAGCACCGTGCGCGAGTTTGTCACGGATATCGGCCAAGAGGCCGAGCGCCTACAGCGCACCACGGAAAAGCTTTTGGACTTGAGCCGCATGGACGATGATGTGCGCTTTGCAAGCGAGCCTGTGGACGTAAAGCAGGCGGCAATGGATGCTCTTGTCCTGCTTCGCCCCCTTGCGGACGAGCGGCACGTGAAAATGAGCTGCGAGCTTGCAGACGGCTGTGTCGTCATGGCAACGCTTGACGATATGTTTCACATCATTTTTAATTTGGTCGAAAACGCGATTAAATATAATGTTGAGGGCGGGAGCGTGTTTTTGAAGGTTGATTCCGATGAACAGCGCGTCACCGTCACCGTTGAGGACACCGGCATCGGCATTCCCGAAGAGGACAGATTCAACATCTTTTCGCGCTTTTACCGGGTCGATAAGGCCCGTTCGCGTGAAGCGGGCGGCAGCGGCTTGGGCTTGAGCATAGTGCATGACGCGGTGCTGCTCTACGGCGGCACGATAACCGTCGGCGCAAACAAGCCCCAAGGCTCGCGCTTCACGGTAAGCTTTTCAAAACCCACATCGGAGGAAACAGGAATATGAACAACGTAAAAAGAATTCAGCAGCAGCTTCATGAGCGCAATCTGGACGCGCTTTTGATTACGGGCGAGAAAAACCAGCGCTATGCCCTCGGCTTTCCGTTTACGGACGGGGCTGTGATTGTTTCGCGCAACAGCGCTTGGCTTATCACGGATTCGCGCTATATCGAAGCCGCCGAGAACGCCGCCGGCAGCTTTGCAAATGTCGTGATGTTTGACGGGAATAAGGGGCTTTTCGCGCATATAAAGGACATTGTCGCCGATAATAAAATCTCTTCTCTCGGCGCTGAGGAAGAGGGGCTGAGCCATGCGGAGTTTATCCGCTATGAAAAGGAGCTGGGCATGGAGCTTAAGGGTGCGCAGGAAATCCTCAAAACGCTCCGCGCCGCCAAAACCGAGGATGAGATTTCCGCCATGCGCCAAGCGCAGGCAATCTCGGAAGCGGCGCTTGAGGAAACCTTGCCGTACATTCGCCCCGGCGTGAGCGAGCGCGAAATTGCCGCCGAACTTGTTTACCGTATGCTCCGCCACGGTGCCGAGGGCAATTCCTTTGACCCCATTGTCATCACCGGCAAGAAAACCAGTATGCCGCACGGCGTACCCGGCGATGAGCTTGTCGCCGAGGGCGATTTTGTGACTATGGATTTCGGCTGCTTAAAGCACGGGTATTGCTCTGATATGACGCGCACCGTTGCCGTCGTCCACGCCACGGACGAGATGAAGAATATCTATTCCACCGTTTTGAAAGCGCAGCTTGCGGGTATCGCCGTTGCCCGCGCCGACATCCCCGGCTCGGAGATTGACAAGGCCGCGCGCGATGTTATAACCGAGGCGGGATACGGCGAGTATTTCGGCCACGGCTTCGGGCATTCGCTGGGCTTGGATATCCACGAGTGGCCGAGCGCGAACCCGCGCGGCAAGGATATTATGCCTGTCGGCGCGGTTGTGAGCGCCGAGCCGGGCATATATCTGCCCGGAAAATTCGGCGTGCGCATTGAGGACGTGATGATTCTGCGCGAAAACGGCGCTGAAATCATCACAAAAGCCCCGAAAAACGAGCTTATAATCTTAAACAACAAATAATTTCGCAACTTTTCGGGAAAATCAAGAAAAACTATTGCAAAAACGGCTCATATACTGTAAAATAACAAGGCTAAGTATGTTCTACTTTTGAATCATCTATATATGGGAGGACCCTAGATTATGATTACTGCAGGCGATTTCAGAAACGGCGTTACCTTTGAAATGGACGGACAGGTTATGCAGGTTGTCGAGTTCCAGCACGTCAAGCCCGGCAAGGGCGCAGCTTTCGTGCGCACCAAGATGAAGAACGTCATCACCGGTGCCGTCACCGAGACCTCTTTCAACCCCACCGCAAAGTTCGAGAATGCCACCGTTGACCGTCAGACCATGGAATACAGCTATGTTGACGGCAACCTCTACTACTTCATGAACCCCGAAACCTACGAGCTTGAGCCTATTGACGCTTCCGTCCTGGGCGATAACTTCAAGTTCGTCAAGGAGAACATGGAATGCACCGTGTACTCCTACAAGGGCAAGGTTTTCAACGTTGAGCCTCCTTTCTTCGTGGAGCTTGAAGTTACCGAGACCGACCCCGGCTTTGCCGGCAACACCGCCACCAACGCCACCAAGCCCGCCACGCTTGAAACCGGCGCTGAAATCAAAGTGCCGCTCTTTATAGAGGTCGGTGAAAAGATCAAGGTTGACACCCGCACGGGCGAATACCTCAGCCGCGCATAAGCGCCGCTGCCATAAGCGCAATAGGGAGGCTCCGTTTAAAGAGCCTCCCTTTAATAAAACAAACCGATATTTAATTGAGGAGGTTAACTTCCATGACTGTTGTTGAAAAGGCCGCTTATCTGAAAGGCTTGACCGAGGGGCTCGGCGTTGAGCCGGAATCCAAGGAGGGTAAGCTTTGGAACGCGCTGTGCGATCTCGTTTCCGACATGGCGCACGAGATTGAGGATCTTCAGGCCACCAGCCTTGACTATGCCGATGTGCTCGACGAAATGGCCGATGAGCTTGCTTTTATTGAGGACATCACCTGTGACCTTGACTCTCCCGATGATGAATTTGATGAGGATTATTACGACGATTGGGAAGAGGACGAGGACGGCGTAGTGCGCTTCAATCGCTCCTGCTGCGGCCGCCGTTACGGCGCTTGCGAGTGTGCCGAGGACGAAGAGGACGATGAAGAGCTTGAGTATGATGGTGTGCTGTACGATGTAACCTGCCCCACCTGCGGCGAGGAAATAACCTTCGACGAGGACACTCTCTCCAAAGGCTCTATCCCCTGCCCCAATTGCGGCGAAGAGCTGGAATTCGACTTGGACGCCGACGAGGAGAACGAGGATGAGTAAAAGAGGTTAAAGTATAATCTCCGATTTATTATGAACAAAAGAAGGGATTTGCCTACGGCAAATCCCTTCTTCCCTTATTCCTCCGCCGCTTTAAGGCGGCCGGTTTGTTCGATTTCGGTTATCATGTCAACGCGGGTTTGATGCCGCCCGCCCTGAAACTCGGCGTGCAGCCACTCGTCAACGATCATCTTGGCAAGCTCGATGCCGACGACGCGCGCACCGAACGCGATAACATTGGCATTATTATGCTGCTTGGACATACGCGCGGTGAACGGCTCACTGCAAACGCAGGCTCGTATACCCTCGACCTTGTTGGCCGCAAGCGAAATGCCCACGCCCGTGCCGCAAATGAGCACGCCGCCGTCAACTTCACCGGAAGCGACAAGCTTTGCCACCTTGTAGCCGCTTATGGGGTAGTTAAAGCTGCCCGGCTCGTTCGTACCGACATCCACAACTTCAACGCCCTGCGCTTCAAGATGCGCCTTGATTTCGCGCTTCATTTCAACGGCCACATGGTCGTTGCCGATTGCAAGCTTCATTTAATATTTCCTCCTCAAAGCTCGATAAGCTCATATTCGCGAGAGCCGATGCCGAGAGCGGCGGCACATTCAAGGGTGTAAAGCCCGTTGCGGCTTTCGATACGCTCGACAAGGTGCGGCTTGCCGGGGTCATCGCTGGAATAGACAAGGTCAATGCACGCCTGATCCACGGCCACGGGGTCAAGCGAGGCGAGAACGCCGATATCCGCCATGCAGGGATCTTCCGCAACGGCGCAGCAGTCACAGTCAACGGACATATTCTTCATAACGTTGATGTACGCAATATTGCCCTTGAAGTAATTCGCCACGGTGCTGGCCGCATCCGCCATAGCGGAGAGGAACGAATCATGATCCTGGTGCCAGTAATTCTCCACCGTGCCGCCACCGTGGATAAACTTCTTGCCGTAGCTGGAAGCGCAGCCGATAGAAAGCTGCTTCAAAGCGCCGCCGTAGCCGCCGCTGGGATGCCCTTTAAAGTGAGAGAGGACGAGCATAGAGGCGTAATTAACGATATCCTTGCCGACATAGTTTTTCTTAATCGTTTTGCCGTTGGGGACTTCAAAAATGAGGTCATCGCCCTCGGCATCGAGGATATCCACGTCAAAATAACGGCTCCAGCCGTGCTGCTCCATGAGCTGAACGTGCTTTTCGGCAGTGTCGCGCATACCATCGTACGCGGTGTTGCACTCGACAATAGTTCCGTGAACGTGCTCAACCATAGGCCGCCAAAAGTCCGGGCGGAGAAAGTTTTGGTTGCCCTTTTCGCCGGAATGCACCTTAACGGCAACTTTGTCCGGCAGGGTAATGCCGAGCTTATCATAAAGCTCCACTACCTTTTCGGGGGTGATTTCGCGGGAGAAATAAACTATAGGCTTCATTGGGGTTTACCTCCTCTATACTTAATAATTTGATTAACCGTTTGCAAAAACGCTATGCGGGCAGCCCGCATAGCGTTTATTGTTTCTATAGGTCTCAGCCTTCCTTGATGGCAGCCTGGGCTGCGGCAAGGCGGGCGATGGGAACGCGGAACGGGCTGCAGGAAACGTAGTCCAAACCGACTCTGTGGCAGAACTCAACGGAGCTGGGGTCGCCGCCGTGCTCGCCGCAGATGCCGAGGTGAAGCTCAGGACGGGTGGCGCGGCCAAGCTTGGCGGCCATCTCAACGAGCTTGCCAACGCCGGTCTGGTCAAGGCGGGCAAACGGATCGCTCTCGTAGATCTTGGTGTCGTAGTACGCGCCGAGGAACTTGCCGGCATCGTCACGGCTGAAGCCAAAGGTCATCTGAGTGAGGTCATTGGTGCCGAAGGAGAAGAACTCGGCCTCGGTGGCAACCTGGTCGGCGGTGAGAGCGGCGCGAGGAATCTCGATCATAGTGCCGACAAGGTACTTCATGTCGGAACCGGCTTCGGCGATGAGCTTATCGGCCTCGGCAGTGACAACGTCCTTGACGTACTTGAGCTCCTTGACTTCGCCCACGAGCGGAATCATGATTTCGGGAACCATGGTCCATTCGGGGTGACGCGCCTGAACGGCAAGAGCGGCCTTGATGACGGCACGGGTCTGCATCTGGGCAATCTCCGGGAAGGTGACGGCCAGGCGGCAGCCGCGGTGACCCATCATGGGGTTGAACTCGTGCAGAGACGCGATGATATTCTTGATATCCTCAACGGTCTTGCCCTGTGCCTTTGCGAGAGCCTCAATGTCGGCCTCATCGGTGGGAACAAACTCGTGGAGAGGGGGATCGAGGAAGCGGATGGTTACGGGATAACCGGCCATGGCCTCGTAGATGCCCTCAAAGTCGCTCTGCTGCATCGGCTCAAGCTTTGCAAGAGCGGCAACACGCTCTTCCTTAGTGTCAGAGCAGATCATTTCGCGGAAAGCAGCGATACGGTCGCTGTTGAAGAACATATGCTCGGTACGGGTAAGGCCGATGCCCTGTGCGCCAAGCTCACGAGCCTTCTGCGCATCATACGGGGTGTCGGCATTGGTGCGAACCTGGAGACGGCGATACTTGTCAGCCCAAGACATGATGCGGCCGAACTCGCCCGCGATGGTGGCATCGACAGTGGGGATAATGCCGTCATAGATCTTGCCGGTAGAGCCGTCAATGGAGATGTAGTCACCCTCATTGAACACCTTGCCGCCAAGCTCGAACTTCTTGTTGGCCTCGTCCATCTTAATCTCGCCGCAGCCGGAAACGCAGCACTTGCCCATGCCGCGCGCAACAACTGCCGCGTGGCTGGTCATGCCGCCGCGAACGGTGAGAATGCCCTGTGCGGCTTTCATGCCCTCGATATCCTCGGGGCTGGTCTCCAAACGGACGAGAACGACTTTCTCCTTGCGCTCGCCCCACTCCTTAGCGTCCTCGGCGGTGAAAACAACCTTGCCGCAGGCAGCGCCGGGAGAAGCACCCAAGCCCTTGCCCATGGGGGTAGCGGCCTTGAGAGCGGCGGTATCAAACTGGGGGTGAAGAAGAGTGTCAAGGTTACGCGGGTCGATCATCAAAACGGCCTGCTTTTCGTCTATCATACCCTCGTCAACGAGGTCGCAGGCGATCTTAAGAGCAGCCTGAGCGGTACGCTTGCCGCTGCGGCACTGGAGCATATAGAGCTTGCCGTTTTCAACGGTGAACTCCATGTCCTGCATATCGCGATAGTGATCCTCGAGAATGCCGCAGACCTTTACGAACTCGGCATAAGCTTCGGGGAACTGCTGCGCCATCTGAGCGATGGGCATCGGGGTGCGAACGCCGGCAACAACGTCTTCGCCCTGGGCGTTGACAAGGAACTCACCCATGAGCTTCTTTTCGCCGGTGGCGGGGTCACGGGTGAACGCAACGCCCGTGCCGGAATTCTCGTTGAGGTTGCCGAACACCATGGGCATGACGTTGACGGCAGTGCCCCAAGAGTAGGGGATGTCATTGTCGCGGCGGTAAACATTGGCGCGGGGGTTGTCCCAAGAGCGGAACACGGCGCGGATTGCTTCGTAAAGCTGGGTCTTCGGGTCGGAGGGGAAGTCCTCGCCGATCTGCTTTTTGTACTCGGCCTTGAACTGCTCGGCCAGCTTCTTGAGGTCGGAAGCGTCAAGCTCGAGGTCATCGGTAACGCCCTTGGCTTCTTTCATCTCGTCGATAAGCTGCTCAAAATACTTCTTGCCGACTTCCATAACGACGTCGGAGAACATCTGGATGAAGCGACGGTAAGAGTCATAAACGAAGCGCTCAAACTTGGGGTCGGGGTTGCCCTTGATCATAGCGGCAACAACATCATCGTTAAGACCGAGGTTGAGAATGGTATCCATCATGCCGGGCATGGAAGCACGTGCACCGGAGCGGACGGAAACGAGCATGGGGTTGGTGAGGTCACCGAACTTCTTGCCGTTGATTTGCTCCATCTTTTCGACGTACTGCATGATCTCTGCCATGATTTCATCATTGATCTTGCGGCCGTCCTCATAATATTGCGTGCAGGCCTCGGTGGTGATGGTGAAGCCCTGGGGCACGGGAAGCCCGATATTGGTCATCTCGGCGAGGTTAGCACCCTTGCCGCCCAGAAGCTCGCGCATCTTTGCGTTGCCTTCGGAAAACAGATAGACGTATTTCTTACTCATTCTTTTCGATCCTTTCTTTTGTCGAAGTAGACCGGCGCACAGCTTCACCTGTCGCCAATCAAAAATTTAGTAAACCTAACTAATCAGCCAAACGTTAGAATAACACAAAAAGCACCTAATAATCAAGAGCTTTTGCAAAGAAAAATCAAATTTTTTTCAATGTTTTCCCGTCAATCCGCTGTTCGGGACTGAAAATCGCTAATTTTTTCACAGAGTTTAACGAATTGGGCGATATCCAACGCCTCGCCGCGCACACGCGCGTCCAGCCCGCAAGCCGTTACGCACGCTTCCAGCGCCGTTTTATCCATGCCGAGGCCGGAGGAGAGGGCGTTGACAAGCGTTTTGCGCCGCTGATTAAACGCCGCGCGGACGATTTTGAAAAGGAGCTTTTCATCGCGCACAGGATAGGGCGGCGTATCGCGTCGCGTAAGGTGGATTACGGCGCTTGTGACCTTGGGCTGGGGAATAAAGCAGCCGGGCGGCACATCGAAGAGAAGCTCTGCGCGCATATACCACTGCACAAAAATGCCGAACGCGCCGTAGTCGGCGGTGTTGGGGGGCGCGCAGATACGCCGGGCAACCTCGCGCTGAATCATAACGGTGATAGTTTCAAACTCGCCGCTTTCGATAAGCTTTGTGAGCACGGGGGTGGTCACATTATACGGGAGATTGGCGCACACCGCCGGGGTCAGCCCGGCAAAATGCCGCTCAACCAACGCATGGATATCCTGCCGGAGAATATCGCCGAAGATTATCTCCACATTATCGCGCCCGGCAAGGGTTTCGGCAAGGACGGGGCGAAGCGCATTGTCAAGCTCCACGGCCACAACCTTGCCCGCGCGCAGAGAAAGCTCATTGGTAAGGCAGCCTATGCCGGGGCCTATCTCCAGCACGCCGCTGTGCTCATCAACGAGCGCGGAATCGGCGATATCGCGCGGCACCCAAGCCGCCGTAAGGAAATTTTGCCCCAAGGACTTAGAAAAGCGGAAGCCGTGGCGCGCCAAGAGCTCCTTAATGTCGTTTATATCCGTCAAAACCATAGCTTATTTCATCTTCCTGTATCTGAGCCACTGCCCGGCGATGCACATCACGATGAGCACGAGGCCGCATATCTTGGTAAACACCCCGGCGGTGCTGTAGCAAAAGAGTACTACAAGCGCAAGCACGGCCACGAGCGTCCAAATAATCGCGGCAACGAGGTAGAATGTCGGGCTTTTTTGATTATTCATAGCTTATTCTCCTATCTATTTTTCAACAGCTTTTCGTAGGCTTGACGCGCGGGGTCGTGGCCGGGGTCGGTTTTGATGGTGACATTGCCCCGGTAGCGATAGCCCATGTCGCGCAAAAGCCGCTGCATGGATTTATTCTTTTTGTGCGTGTCACAGCGGACATAGCGCCGATAGTGCTCGCGCGTAATGCGCTCGACACATTTCATCATCTGCTCGGCCATGCCGCTGCCGCGGTATTCTGCGGCCACGGCGCTGCGGTGCATGACGCAATACGGTTCATCACAGCTCCACTTGCCGTCCGTTATGACGTTATAGCTCTCCTCGATTTCATCCGAGAGCATGAAAAACGCCGCAAGGTCAGCCCCGTGCATGACGGCATACAGCTCGCCGCGCGAAATATCGGCCAAAAATGTCTCTTCATTGGGGTATGTCCCCTGCCACTGATCCACGCCGTGCTTTTTAAGGCTCTTTTTCGCCGAGGCCGTGATGCGCATGAGCGCGGGGATATCCTCGGCCGTTGCCCGGCGGCATTCTATAGGCTCGGTGAGCTTTTTGCGCTTTTCATCGCGGGCAAGCTCCGAAAGGAGCTGCAAATCGGCCTTATCCGTCAATTTGAGCGCGGCGAACATATCCGGGCGCTTATCGCGCGTGCGCTCAAGCTGCTTTTTGCGCCGCCATTTTTCCACCTTGCTGTGGTCACCGTTTATAAGCACCTCCGGCACGCGCCGCCCTTCCCAAGTCTCCGGGCGCGTATACTGCGGATACTCCAAAAGCCCGTCCCAGTGGCTCTCGCCGGTGTAGCACTGCTCATCGGCCAGCACGCCCGGCACAAGGCGGCAAACGGAGTCCGCCACGGCCATGGCCGCAATTTCCCCGCCGGTGAGCACGAAATCGCCGAGGGAGATTTCCTCATCAACACACGCTTCTATAAACCGCTCGTCCACGCCCTCATAGTGGCCGCAGACAAGAACAAGATGATCATAATCGCGTTTTAAGCGTTTGGCCGTCTCCTGCGTATAAGGCGCGCCCTGAGGGGACATATAAATCACCCTTGTGCGTCTGTCGGGCGCGGAGGCGCGTATATGCTCCAAGCAGCTTTTGAGCGGCTGCGCCATCATGACGCAGCCAAAGCCCCCGCCGTAGGGGTAATCATCCACTTGGCACTGCTTATTCTCCGTAAAGTCGCGTATTTGCACGCTGTTTATCTCGATAATGCCCTTTTTCGCCGCGCGGCCGATTATGCTTTCATGCAGCACGGCATCCACCGAGGCAGGGAAGAGCGTCATAATATCTATGCGCATTTCGCTTTTCATTTTTACATACCCTCTATTAAATGCACTGTGATAACGCCGTTTTCGGCATCGGTTTTCAAAACAAACTCCGGCACGGCGGGGATAAGATGCTCCCGCTCGCCGCGCACCACGTATATGCGCGAGGCCGGGGTTTCCATTATCTCTTCAAGGCGGCCTATCTCCTCGCCGGTATCGGCAAGGACGAGCGCGCCGATGATATCCTGCAAAAAGTACGCGCCGCGCGCAAGGGGCGCATCCGCGCGGTCAATGTACACGGTTTTGCCTTTGAGCGCCATTGCAGCGTTGACATCATCCGCGCCGTCAAGCTTGGCAAGGAGAAAGCCCTTATGCTCGCGCGCTGAAAGAAGCTTCCTTTCCGCCCCGTCTATATAAAGCCGCCCGCACTTTTTCATAAACTGCGGCGAATCCAGCCAAACCTCTATTTTAACCTCGCCCGCAACGCCGTGGGTGTTGACAATGCGCCCGGCTTCTATATACTTTTGCTTTTCCATGTTCAAAGCGCGGCGAAACGCGCCGCCCCTCCGTAAAAAAAATTGATATTTGATTGATTATACCACGGCGGGCGCATATTTGCCAAGAGGGGCAGACACAAAAGACACTCTGTTTTCACAGAGTGCCTTTCGTTTTATATTAGGGGGATAGGGAATTAGTAAGGTTTATCAGGTTGCCGGGTCATCAGCAAGCACACAGGTAAGAACTACATCCTTGCCTTCTTGCATTGTACCAAGCTCGAACAAAACTTCTTTCTTGGTGCTCTTATCGACATAGTCAAGAGTGCTTTGGTACACGAATTCCACTTTCTTTCCGTCGGTTTTGCCTTCTTCGGGCTTTGCAATGTAGTAACCCGTGAGGCTCTCGATATACTTTCCTTCGGGAGCTATGGCAACAATCTGTTCTCCGCTTGCCGCCTTGGTGACATCGGTACGAGTGCCGTCAGCGTTCTTGCGCTGGAAGGTTACACCCGCGCCGCCGGTCATGCTGATGTTGTGTCTGTTAGCAGAGGAAGTGACAGTCACAGCAATGCTGCTGACCTTGCCCTCTTCGGGAATATGGAAGCACCAAATGTACTGTTCCTCGGTCGAATAATCGGTCACATACTCATCCTTAAGCTTTTCGCCGTTGAACTTGACTTCAACCTTTACGGACTTGTCGTAGGTGTCAGTACTTGTTTGTGCCTTTACTCTTACCAATACATCGGTATTAGGCTCAACGGTATAGTCGCTTGCGCTTGCGGTTATCTTGTCGCCCTCGGCAGTCGCCATCTCAAAGCCCGTAGGCAGGGAGATAGTCATGGGAACAGTGGGCTTATCCTTGGTAGCAACGGTGAGCGTGCAATCACTCTTGAGCACAAGCACCGTAGTCTCTCTTGCATCCGCCGCGAAATCGGGGGCTGCTTCAGAGGTGTAATCGGCCGCAATGCCCACGGTGTCAAAGAGCTTGTTATCCTTAATCAGCTTTACAGTGAGAGGCGTTTTCGGCTTGAGTGCATCATCGCTGGTAAGCTGCTTGCCGTCGGCATCGTATACCGCGTAGTCATCGGTATTACCCGCGAACGTAACCTTAACGGGGTCAAGCTCTTTCTCCTTGTAGGAGATTTCAACCTTAACATTGCTCTTGGGTGCGCTGAGTATGGACGGCTTTGCATTGGCTTCGCTGCCGAACGTGTACTCGTATACATCCGCAGACGTGCTCGGGGTCATCGCGCACTCGGTAGTCGTACCGTCAACGGTTATCTTGAGAACGGGTTCGCCCTCGTAGCCCTCTCTGGCCTGAGCCGTGAGCTTGACATCCGTGCCGAGCACAACGGGCAGAACCTTGCCGGATTCCACGTCAGTGCCGTTCACGGTGAATTCCGCGCCGACTATGCTGACTTCAAGGTTATACTTCAGCTCTTCCTTGAGCTTGTATTTGACATGGATAGTGCAATCCTTGCCTTCTGCAACCTCGGGCATGGTGAAGAAGCACTGGCCGTTTGTGAACTCGTAAGCCGCATCCTTGCCGCCGTTATAGGTGACCCAGATGTTTTCAATGTCAAAACGGGTGTCGGTGTTCTCCATATGTCTGGAGATAACAACGGTCTTGCCGGTTCTGATATCGCTTGTGGCGGAGTAGTCCACCTTGTCGGGGTCGCCGCTGACGACAGAGCCGCGGGTAATCGGCTGAGCCTTGCCGTCTACAGCGAGGTCAACGTAGTAATGGTTAGTAGTGCTGGGAACAATGCCTTCATCGAAGATGTACTCAATCTGCAAGCCTTCCTGAATCTTCGCCTCGAACGTGACGCTGACAACAACGGCAGTCTTAGGCAGAGACTTGGGCAGCACGCGGTATTCGCCCTTGGCGTTGGGCTTGATTTCCTCTTCAACCTGAGCGCCGTTTGCGGCAGTGTAGCTCATGACAATCTTGGCGAGCCTGTAGCCGTCGGCGGGCTTAATGTCGGTGATGAGGTTGTTGGGGTCGGATTCGGACATCTTTGCGCTGGACGCAACGGAGTAAGAGCCGTTTTCTGCGGGAGCGGCATTGATGCTGAAGAAATCATCCTGGTAAATCGGGATAATGGTAACGCTCTCGTAAGGCATGGTGAAGTAGCTTGTGGTCTCGCTCAAAGCGGTGACCTTGATGCTCTCGCCGCTTACATCGCCTTTAACCTCGATATGGTCAAGGTAGTAGCCCTTTTCAGACTGGTGAGAGACGATGACGCTTGTGCCTGCCTTAACATCCTTGGCGCTCTTGCCCTCTATGAGAACCATCTTTCCGTCATAGCCGGTGAAGTTTTCATAGGTGACACTGTCAATGGTGAGCTTAATTGTACCCTTGGCGGTGTTAGAACCGTCCTCGGAGGTGATGCGCTGATAGTAAATATTATGCTCGTTAGAGGCAAATGCCGTGCTGAGGTCAACGATTATATCGTAGGCGGGCATGGTGAAGCGATAGGTGACGGGGTCGAAGCTAAGCTCCTTGGTAACATCCTGCAGCTCGCTCATCTTCTTGCCGGCCTCATCCTTGAGGATTCTGACCTTGCTCCAGTCGAATTCGTACCCGGCCTTGGTGCTCACGCGCAGCCACACGAGGGACTTCGGCGCTATTTCATCCGCTGCGGCAAGGCTGGTGTAAAGCTCTGCCGAGCCGCCGAGGTTGTCGCCGTAGTAAAGCGTGGCGGAATAACGCGGCATTTCCTCAAATTCAACATAGAGGTCTACGCGATCCACGCTGGGCAGCTCAAACTGGTACTTGCCGGTTCTGTTGTTGTAGGTAATCTCGGTCTTGGTGGAAGCGTCGGTGTTCTTGAGGTAGTACATCGACTTGAGCTGATAGCCGATATTGGCAGACGGCGTAACCGTGACGGTGTTGCCGCGGCCGGTGAATATCTCAACGGGGTAGTTGCCCTTGTCGTTGAGCGTGCGGCCGAGCACGGTGTAGGTGTTGCCCCACTTGGTGTAGGACTTATTGTGGTCGCCTATGGAGTGGGCAACGAGCTTGGTGTTCTTGGTGAAGTTGACGTGTACACGCACGTCGCAGTCGGGCATGATGAACTTATCGGTGTCGGTGAGGGTATAGGTGCTGCCGTCGGTATAGGTGAGCACTATATCACTGCGCGACATATCTTTCTTGATGCCCCAGGTGTTGACCTTGAGCTCAACGCCTGCGCCGCAGCGGGTAACGGTCTGCCCGTTGAGGACGGAAGTGACGTTATAGCTGCCGTTAGAGGACGAGTCAAGGACGATGTTATGATAGATGTAGAACTTCACGCGCACATCAACCGCGTAATCGGGCATGGTGAAGGTGTTGTTCTCGCCGAGGTTAAGGCCGACAGAGTTGTCGCCGACCTTGGTGACGGTGGTGAGGTAATAATAGAAGTCCTTAGAGCTTGTGCCCTCAACCTTGACGGTTTGACCGGCCTTGGCAGAGGTGACTTCCTTGCCGTCCACGGTGATTTTTACCTTGCCCTCGGTGTTTTCAACCACATTGATGGCAAAGGTAGCGTCAGCCGTGGGCTTGACAACGGCCACAACGGTTACAGGCTCGTCGGGCATGGTGAAGCTCATCTTGTCAAGAGTGACGGTCTTTTTGAAGTTATCGTAGTAAACCTTGATAGATTCAAGGGTGTAGTTAGCCTTGGGAGTAACGTCAAGCGTGACGCGGTCGCCCGCCTTGGCGCTGTCAACGGCCTTTTCGCCGATTTTGGCGGTAACGGTGGCGTTGGAAACCTCGGTGTAGATCTTGTTGCCGACGGAGGGGTTATAATCCGGGTCAACCTTGAACACGGCGGTAACGGTTACGCCAAAGTTAGGCATGGTGAAAACATTGTTTTCAACGGCGATGGAATCGCGCTTATCGTTATATGTAACTCTTACATGGTCGAGCATGAAACCGGCGTTGGGCGTGGTTCTGACAGTGACCTTGCTGCCGGCATATGCCTTGGTGACGGTGGAGTTGTCCACCATGACGGACACGCCGCCGTTCTTCGCGCTTTCAACCGTAATGTCGGACTGCTTGGACTGCTTGAACGTTACGCCGACAGTGACGGAGTAAGAGGGCATGACGAAGGTGTTGTTGGAAACCTTGACGGAGACAGAGCTGTCGCCGACCTTGGTGACGGAAACCGTGTCAACAGCGTAGCCGGAATCGGGCGTGGCCGCGATGGTAACGGTCTGTCCGGCGGTGGCGCTCTTGACGCTCTTGCCGCCTACCTGAAGGTCAAACGTACCGTTGGAGGGCGTTTGGCTGACGAGGTTATATGCGCCAGAAGTGCTCACAGAGCCGGTGGTAGTGCTGCCGACACCGGGAGTGACGGTGGTGTTGGCGGAGACTACGCCCGTAACGGGGATGTAGAGAATCTCGCCGACATGGAAAGCACCCATGTTGGTTCTGTTATTGAGCGCTTGGAGCATGGCTTGGACGCTGTTATAATTCAGGCCGTAATCCGAGCAGACAATGTTGTAAGCGCTGTCGCCGGCGCGCATAACGTGCGCCATGACAGTGGTGTAGCTTGCCCCGGGGATGCTGGGGTTGGTGGTGGGCAAGAGCAGGGTCTTGTCGGCCTGAATGGCGTTGATGTTGGGAAGATTGTTGATTTTAACAATCTGGTTTGCATAGGTCTTGTAGCTCAAGCCCTGATTGGCGTAAATACTGGTGAGCGTTTCGCCTCTCTGGACGGTGTAGGTGGCAAGGTAGAACGCCACATAGTCGCCCGTGGGAAGAGAGCTGACAGAGCCGACGGTAAGGCCGGAAGAGGCCGCGCCCGCCGTTGTGCCGGTCGCGACGGTCGTGCCGACAGTGCCCGCAAGGTTCGCCGCCGCCTGATTGCTGATAGGCAGGCTGATCTTAGAACCTACGGAAATCTTGTTGAAGGCGCTTTCGGAGGTGAAGCCGTTAAGCTTCATGATAAGCTCCTTATAGGTATAAAAGTCCACCCCTAGCTTTTGGCAAAGGCCGAGGACTGTGTCGCCGTTGGCGACAGTCACAGTCGTTACCTGCGCATCGGCCGATGCGGACATCGGCATTACCGAGCACAGAGAAACGAGCATGACCAGCATCAGAACGAAACTGATGAGCCGTTTTTTCATGGTATTTGCTCCCCCTAACCGACCCTGTTGCGGGTCGTAATTTTTAACAAACTTAACTTTACCCGCCCGCGCTTGACTTTCGCGGCAAGCGCCGGGCGATAAATCTATCTAAGCGCGATTCCTCGCTCTTTTAAGAGCGTGTAGAATCGAGACACTTACTTATTTTTTGCTTGCCGTATCGGCAGCGGTTGAGGTTGAGGGCGTTTCAATGCTCACAACGCCCGAAACCGGGATATAAAGCGCTTCGCCCACCTTGAACGCCGCAAGGTTGTCCTTGCCGTTGAGCGTTTTGAGCATGGCTTCATTTGCGTTGAAATTCAACCCGTAGCCGGAAGTGATGACGTTATACACCGTCTCGCCCGACTGCATGACGTGCTTCATCACGGTGTAGCGCACATCCGTGCCGGTGGCGACTACGCTTGTCGGCAGAAGAAGCTGCTTGCCGACGCTTATCTTATTGAACCCGGAGAGATTGTTGAGGGCAAGGATTTGGTTTGCATAGGTTTTGTAGCCGATGCCCCAGCCTTTATATATGCTGTTTATCGTGTCTCCCGATTCGACTTGATAATTGACTATGTAATAGCCCACCGTGTCCGTTGCGGGTATCTTGGTGGCGATGCCCGGCTCTTTGGAAGCGGAGGTCGTCGCCGAGGCGGTCTGCCCGCCGGTGGTGGTGATGGTAACAGATGACGCGGCATTGGATAAAAGCTTTGCCGCCGCCTCGTTCACGGGAACGGCGAATTTGCCGCCGACGGCGATTTTGCCGAATTCGCTTTCATCGCCGACGTTGTTGAGCGCCATGACGATGTTTTTATAGCTGTAGTAGTCAAAGCCGTGCGCCTTGCATATGCCGATAACGGTGTCCCCTTTTTGCACGGTGACTATATCCACCGTAGGCTCGGCACTGGCCGTGACCGTTATCGCCGAAATCATGGCAACAAGCATTAAAACCGTGAGCAAAAGGCTAAGCATTCTCTTTTTCATTTTTTTATTTCTCCCTGTGCGGATTGGTTAAATTTATACGTTTTTCGGCCTCTTGCTTATAGTGACGAAATCTGCGGCATATATGTTCCCCATGATTCGGTTACAATATTACTACAAGTCTAAACAAATTGCAAGAGGTTATTTGCAAAAAGAATCGAAAAATTACAGAAAAATTTCAAAAATTTCTGTCCGTTGGTTTACATAACTATATTTTGTCTCCGATTGGCTCGAAAACTCAGCTCACGGTCGGCTCTGCCGAGCGGATTTTTCACCCGCTCGGCAGACAGCGCGGTCAAATCATCGAATAGCCCGGGGAAATTTATTTGTTTTTTCTCACACGTAGCCCATCGGGTTTTTCGACTGCCAAGCCCAAGTATCGCGGCACATATCGTCAAGATTGTATTCCGCCTTCCAGCCGAGCTTCTCGGCGCTCTTATCGGGGCTTGCGTACACCGTGGCAACATCGCCCGGACGGCGAGCCACGATTTCATACGGCACTTTCTTGCCCGTGACGCGCTCAAACGCCTTTACCATGTCCAGCACACTGTAGCCCGTGCCCGTGCCGAGGTTGAAAACGCTCTCGCCGCGGTTATGCTGCATATACTCTATTGCCGCAACGTGGCCGCGCGCAAGGTCAACCACGTGGATGTAGTCGCGCACGCCCGTACCGTCCGGCGTGTCGTAGTCATTGCCGAAAACGGAGAGGTGATCCCGGCGGCCTACGGCAACCTGCGAGATGAACGGCATGAGGTTGTTGGGTATGCCCTGCGGGTCTTCGCCGATGAGGCCGCTGGAATGCGCGCCGATGGGGTTGAAGTAACGCAGCAGCACCACCGACCAATCCTCTATCGCGTGGGCGGAGTCGCGCAGAATCTGCTCGTTCATGTACTTTGTCCAGCCGTAGGGGTTGGTGCACATACCCGTGCGGGAGTTTTCGCGAAGCGGCATATCATTGTCGGCGGAGTAAACCGTGGCGGAAGAGGAAAAAACAATGTTCTTCACGCCGTGATCGCGCATCGCCTCGCACAGCGTCACGGTGGAGAAGAGGTTGTTATCATAATACTCCAGCGGCATCTGCACGCTCTCGCCCACGGCTTTCAGCCCGGCAAAGTGAATGACGCAGTTTATATTGTGCTTTTCAAATATCTCATCCAGCACTGCGCGATTGCGCACGTCCTCGGCATAAAAGTCGATATGCTTGCCGGTAATCTGCTCTACGCGCTCTATCGCCATGGCCTTGGAGTTGACAAGGTTATCTATGCAGACAACCTCCATCCCCTTATTCAAAAGCTCCACGCAGGTGTGGCTTCCTATGTATCCGGCACCGCCGGTGACAAGTATCTTCATTTTCTAATTCTCCTTACTATATATTATTGTATATTTCAGTCCATAAGCTTTTGGGGGTACACGCCCTCGGCGCGCAGCCGCGCCACGGCGGTCTTGACGGAAGCGAGGTCCTCCTTATAAGTCACGCCGTACCACGTTTCACGGCAGTTGAGCACGCGCACCTTGCCCTCGCCCGCCTTTATAAGCGCATTTGCCACAAACGGCAGGAAGTATTCGCACTTCATCGGGTTATTCGGCACATTTTCATCAAGCCACGCGGGGAAACGCTCTGCAAGCTCGTCCATCATCGAATTTGAAAACGCCCAGCAGTTCATGGATACGGGCGTATCGCCGGAGACAGGAACATAGTTCTCGCCGTCCTCGGTGTAGGCCGCGTCCTCGCCGCACTTTATTATCTTCGTGCGCTCCACCACGTCCGTGAGATAGCCGTTTTCCACTTGGCATATCCCGCGCGCGACAGAGCCGCTTTCCGTGACGGTGTTGCGCATGAGATAGGCCACCATCGCGTGCTCGTTCTCGTCCCTTTCTTCCGTGAGGAAGTTATAGAGCGCGGTGTAGGCCGTGCGGCCGTAGTAGTCATCCGCATTTATAACGGCAAAAGGCCCTTTCACGGCATCCTTTGCGCACAAAACGGCGTGTCCCGTGCCCCAGGGCTTTGTGCGCCCGTCCGGGACGGAGTACCCCTGCGGGAGCTTATCAAGCTGCTGATAGACATACTGTACCTCGAAATACTTTTCCGCGCGGTGACCGATAAAGCTTTTGAAGTCCTCTTCTATCTCGTGCTTGATGATAAACGCGACCTTGCGGAAGCCCGCAGTGTATGCGTCATAAAGGGAAAAGTCGATTATCGCGTGGCCGAAATCGTCAACCGGCGTAATCTGCTTCAACCCGCCGAAGCGGCTGCCCATACCGGCGGCTAAGATAACCAATGTGGGTTCTTTCATGGTGATGCACCTCGATTTTTATATATTAATTGTATGAGTTCGCGTAATTTATTTATCTGAGGCTATGCGGCAATAGTAGTTGAAAAGGCGCTCGCGCTCCAGGGTGGTGGAGTCCATATGGCCGGGGTAAACCTCGTAATCGCCCGGCAGGGCGCAAAGCTTTTTGAGAGAAGCAAGCTCCTGCTGCGCATCTCCCCCGTCAAGATCCGTTCTCCCGCAGCTGCCTTTGAAGAGCGTATCGCCGACAAAGAGCGCGTTTTCGCACTTTATCGTAACCCCGCCCGGCGTGTGGCCGGGGGTTGCGATTATGTCAAGGTGAAGCCCGGCAAGGTCTAAGCTGTCCCCGTCCGTGTAATAATGCCCGTTTTCGCCGAGTGTATAGCGAAAATGCGGGGAATTGATGTTTTTCGCGTCGTCAAGGGCGTTTATATATACGCTCGCCCCCGTTTCCTCGCTCACGGCGTTCGCCGCGCCCACATGGTCGAAATGCCCGTGCGTGAGCAGCACAGCCGCGCATTTGAGCTTGTTATCCTCTAAATAGTCCAATATGGTGTTGCTCTCATCGCCCGGATCTATCACGACGCATTCAAGCGTATCCTCATTCGTGACGATATAGCAGTTAGTCTCAAGCTGGCCGACAGGCAGTGTTTTTATAAGCATGGGTCAAAGCTCCTTTGTATCTAAAATTATGGTAATAGGCCCGTCATTGACGGACTCCACAAGCATTTCCGCGGCGAAAACGCCTGTTTGCACGTTAAAGCCCCGCTCGCGGCAGAGCGCGATTACCTTTTCGTAAAGCGGGATGGCCGTTTCCGGGCGGGCGGCCTTGGAAAAGCCGGGTCGGCGGGATTTGCAGTCGGCAAAGAGCGTGAACTGGCTGATTATCAGAAGGTTCATGCAGCCCGCATCTGTCGGGTTGAGGTTCATTTTGCCGTCCGGGTCATCGAATACGCGCAAGCCGCATATCTTATCGGCTATCTTCTCCGCCTCGCGCTCGGTGTCATCTGCGTGAACGCCGAGCAGCACCAAAAAGCCCTGCCCTATTTCACCGTGTATCTTTCCCTCTATCTCGACCGAGGCCGAGCGCACTCGCGTGACTACTGCTCGCATGGATTTGTCTCCTTTTATATATTATATAGTAAGCGCGTGTCAGTTTTTGCCGTTACGCGTCACCTGCGTAACGCCGGGTATGCTCGTCAGGCGCGCCATGATGTACCGAAGCTCGGACGCGCTTTTAACCTCTAGGGTGATTGTGCAAATGCCTATCCCCGCTTGGTTGTCGCGCGCGGATAGGTTGCGCACCTTGGCATTGAGGCTGTTTAGCACCGTGGCAATATCCATGACAAGCGCCTGCCTGTCCTTGGCGACTATTATAATAGTGGTTACATAGCTGTCGGTGATCTGCTCTGCCCACGAAACGTTCACCCACCTGCCGTCATTTTCGCTCTGTGCAAGGCGCTGATGATAGTTTTCGCAGTCGCGCCGGTGGATTGAAACGCCCTGGCCGCGCGTTATGAAGCCGACTATATCGTCCCCCGGTACGGGTGTACAGCAGCGGGAGAACTTCACAAGGCAGTTTGAAAGCCCCTCTACGAGTATGCCGTGCACGGCCTTGCCCTGCCTGCGCGCGTTCTCCTCGCGCCGCTCGGCCGCTTCCGAGAGCTTGTCAACGGCGGTTTTCTTGTCGGTTTTCGCGTTGGCGCGGATAAATTCGTCCTTAAGTCGGTTCGCCGCGCGCGGAGCGGTAACGCCGCCGTAGCCTATCGCGGCGTACAAATCCTCTACCGCGGCAAAGGACAGGCGCTTTAATATCGGGGTTATTATCTCCTCGTCCAGCACATCATCCAAGGTCAAATCGTTGTGCCGCAGCTCATCTTCAAGCATAGCTCGGCCGCGTATAACGTTCTCTTCGCGCCGCTCTTTTTTGAACCATTGCTTTATCTTCGTGCGCGCAGAGCCGCTTTTGGCCATGCTCAGCCAGTCGCGCCCGGGGCCTGCGGCGGATTTTGACGTGCGTATCTCGACTATGTCGCCGTTTTGCAGCGTGTGGTCATAGGTGACAATGCGCCCGTTCACCGTTGCGCCCACCATGTGGTTACCGACATCGGAGTGAATGGCATAGGCAAAATCTATGGGCGTTGCCCCGGCGGGCAGGTTTATAACATCGCCCTTGGGCGAGAACACAAACACCTCGTCCGAGAACATATCAATCTTGAGATTGTGGAAAAAGTCTGTCGCGTCGGAATCCTGCTGGCTTTCCAAGAGCCTGCGCACCCAGGCGAATTTATCCTCGTCCCCGTCGCGAAGCACATTGCCGCCGTCCCCCATTTTGTACTTCCAGTGCGCGGCTATGCCGTACTCGGCGGTGTGGTGCATATCCCAGGTGCGTATCTGCACCTCAAAGGGGATGCCCTCGGAGCCGATGACGGTGGTGTGTACGCTTTGATACATATTGGGCTTGGGGGTGGATATATAGTCCTTAAACCGCCCCGGCACGGGCTTAAACATATCGTGAATAAGGCCGAGGACATTATAGCAATCGGGTATGGTGTCTACGATTACGCGGAATGCGCAAAGGTCGAAAATGCCGTTCATGCTGAGGTTTTGCGCGTACATTTTGCGATAAATGCTGTATACGTGCTTTATACGGCTGTAGATTGTGGCCTCTATCCCCTCAACGGCAAGGCGCTTTTGGATTTTATCCTCCACTGAGGACATGAAGCTTTCCAAAATGGGCATTTTCTCTTCAAGCGAGTGGGTGATCTCCCCGTAGCCCGTGGGGTCAAGGTATTGTAAGGACAGGTCCTCCAGCTCCCACTTGGCACGCTGCATACCGAGGCGGTGCGCAATGGGGGCGTAGATCTCCATCGTCTCCAAGCTCTTGGCGCGCTGCTTTTCCGGTGTCTGATAGGCCATGGTGCGCATATTGTGCAGTCTGTCGGCAATCTTGATAAGAATGACGCGGATGTCCTTTGCCATTGCCATGAGCATCTTGCGCAGGTTTTCCATCTGCTCGTCTTCTTTGCTGGTGTACTGCACGCGCGTCAGCTTCGTAACGCCCTCTACTATGTCCGCAACCGGCTCGCCGAACTGGCGGGCAATGTCGGCGTGGGTGAGGTTTGTATCCTCTATCACATCATGCAAAAGCGCCGCGATTATAGAATCCTCGTCAAGCCCGATATCCACCGAGATATCGGCGGCGGCCACGCAGTGCGTAACATACGGCGAGCCGTCCCGCCGCTTTTGGCCGGAGTGCGCCATGCAGGCGGTGTCGTATGCGGCGCGGATGCGCCCCAAGTCCATCGGGTGGCCGGTGTCCTTTATTTTCTTTTCAAGCTTGGCGTACATTTCATCCGGGTCAAGTAACGCCGTTTTCTTTTCAAGATTGTCCGCCATAATTCCTCCTTCGGTCGGGATAGCTTTAACCGCTCTTCCCGCCCTTTTACATGGCTTTTTTCAACGCTTTTATAAGTCCCGTGGCTTCCAAATCCGCCTTTCCGGCTATGGTGGCGCTGTGCGCGCCGAATATCGTGCCGTCCTCGCCGCGCAAAAGCCCCGCTTCCAGCAGCACCATCAGGCACAGACAGTATTTTTCAGGCTCCATGCCGGGTAGGCAGCGGGCGATTATCTCCTGCGTGGTTTTTCCCGCGACAAAGCCTTTGCCGAGCGCGCGCCATACGCGCACAAAATCGTCCCTGTCCGGGCAGTAGCGCGCAGCGGCGGCAATAACGGTCTCGTCCGAGGTCAATATCGCCTCACACAGCGTCTGCGCACTGTGCGGGCGCGCCGCGCTCACCAAAAGCTGCACGGAGATATGGCCGCGAAACTCGTTTATCTGCGGGGTAAAGGCCAAATCCACCGCGTCCCCCTCGTGAATGTTCAGCTCCTTGGCCGTGTGGGAGAAGAAAATCGCTTCAAAGCGCGTGTTTTTGAGCTTGACGCGCATACGAAGATGCCGTCCGTTGCCCACGGCGGTCGCGCTTTCCAGCTCCACTCCGCTCATGCACAGCACGGGCTTGGGGTTTGCATTGCCGTAAGGCTCTAATAAATCCAGCGAGCGCACCGCGTCTATCGTCAAAAGCTCCGGCTCGGTTATAAGCAAGTCACACTGCACCTCGGGGCGGGCTTGGGGCTTATTGCGCCTATAGTATTCCGCAAGCGCGGTGCGAAAATCCTCAAGCTTATCCCGGCGAATATTCAGCCCTGCGGCCAGCGCGTGCCCGCCGAAGCCCAAAAGATGCTCCGAGCAGGCGGAGAGCGCTTCAAAAAGGTTAAACCCGCCGTAGCTTCTGCACGAGCCTTTTCCCACTTCGCCGTTTAAGCATATCATTATCGAGGGCAGCGAATAGTGCTCCGCCAAGCGCGAGGCGGCAATGCCGATAACGCCCTGATGCCATTTGTCGCTTGCCAGCACTATCGGCGCTTCCGGCACGGCGGCGGCAAGGCGCGCGTTCGCGTCCTCCCAAATCTTCGTTTCTATGTTCTGTCTCTCGCGGTTGAGCGCGCAAAGCTCACTTGCCAAGGCCGAGGCGCGCTCCTCCTGCGTGCACATCAAAAGCTCGGCGGCAATCTCCGCGCAGCCGAGCCGCCCGGCGGCATTGAGACGGGGGGCTAAGGCATAGCCTACCGTGGCGGCGGTTATCTTGTGCCCGTCTATGCCCGATTCGCGTATCATCGCCGCTATGCCGGGGCGCGGGGCGGTTTCCAGCTTTTTAAGCCCCCTGCGCACAAGATAGCGATTCTCCCCCGTAAGGGGCATAACATCCGCCACCGTGCCCACAGCGACAAGATCGACATATCGGGCTAAAAGCGTCTCGCTCTCACCCTCTACGGCGCACACGAGCTTGAGCGCCATACCCACGCCCGCAAGCTCGGGATTGGGATAGGTGTCATCACTGCGGCGGCAATCCACCACCGCGACGGCATCGGGCAGCTCCCCGTCCTTGCATTCGTGGTGGTCGGTGATAACCATGTCTATGCCGAGGGCTTTTGCGTGCTTTGCCTCTTCCGTGGCAGTAATGCCGCAGTCCACGGTTATCACGAGCGTGATATTCTCTTTTTTAAGCTGGTCGAGCGCCGCACAGTTAAGGCCGTAGCCCTCTTCGTTCCTATCGGGGATATAGCGGCGGCATTCCAGCCCCTTTGAGCGCAGATAGTCCGCCACAAGGCAGGTTGAGGTAATGCCGTCCACGTCATAATCGCCGTATACGGCCACGCTTTCCCCCTGCGCTATCGCCTTTTTCACGCGCGCGGCAGCCTTATCCATGTCGCAAATGAGCATGGGGTCATATACGCTCTCCCGCCCGCCGTTTATCAGCCTGTCAGCTTCTTCCGGGGTTTTCACGCCGCGCAGCGCCAGCACCGCCGCTAAAAGCGGCGTATAGCCCACGTCAATAAGCGCCTTGGGTATCTCGGTTTTTCTAAAGGGTATTCGCCATTGTTTACTACTGCTCATTCTTCATTTCATCTCTCTGCCGACACGGCTTTCGCCTTATATCGGCTATTATAGCTATCTTATACTTTTATTCATTTTATCATAGCAAATTTGTTGACATAATTCAATAGGTTAAACAAAATTTTGTTGACATAATTCGATTGACATCTAATTAATTATTCTATGTCCTTGACCGTTTTTCCTCTGTGTTGTATTATATAATTTATGAATGCAAGAAAATTTACCGTAATTTGTTTAATATTATCACTTTGCGCGCAATTATGCTCGTGCGCAAGCGTCCCCGTGTCGGAAAGTGAAGATACGGGCGGAAAAATCACCGTCTGCGCCACGGTGTTCCCGGCATACGATTTTGCCCGCGAAATCGCGGGCGAGCGCGCGGAAGTGACGCTTCTTGTCCCTCCGGGGGCAGAGGCGCACAGCTATGAGCCGACCCCGCAGGATATTTTGCTTTTGGAGCGCTGCTCGCTGCTCGTTGCAAACGGCGGCGAGAGCGAAGCGTGGCTTGAGAGTATTACCGATTCTTTAGAGCGCGTGCCGGACACGGTTTATATGCTCAATGAAGTTCAGGCGCTCGGCGAAGAGACCGTTGAGGGTATGCAAACAGGCGGCATATTATCGCGCGGCGATGCACACGGCCACGCGCACGAAGAGCATGAGCATGATGCGCACGAAACGGAATACGATGAACACGTTTGGACTTCGCCCAAAAACGCCGTTTTGATATGCGAGGCTATAGCCGACAGGCTCTCTGCGCTCGATCCCGACGGCGCGGAGCTTTACCGCGCAAACTGCCGGGAGTATACTTCAAAGCTCACCGCGCTTGACGATAGCTTTCGCGAGGTGGCGCAAAGCGCCGCGCGCCATACGCTCATTTTTGCAGACCGCTTCCCCGTGCGGTATTTCACCGAGGAATACGGCCTTGATTATTATGCGGCCTTTCCCGGCTGCGCGGACGATGCCGAGCCTTCGGCGCGCACTGTGGCGTTTTTGATAGACACTGTGCGGGCGGAAAACGTGCCGTATGTATTCTACATTGAATTTTCAAACGAGAAAATGGCGGATATAATAGCCGAGGAAACCGGGTGCGGCAAGCTCCTTTTCCATTCGTGCCATAACCTTACCGCCGCGCAGCTTGAAAGCGGCGTGAGCTATCTTGAGCTTATGACGCAAAATCTTGAAAACGTAAAGGAGGCGTTGAGCTGATGGCCTTGCTTGAATGCCGCGACTTATCCTTTTCATATGACGGGAAAGCGGTATTGTCCGGGGTAAACTTCGCCGTTGAAAAGGGCGATTATCTTGCCGTGGTGGGTGAAAACGGCTCGGGCAAGTCCACGCTTATGCGCGGGCTTTTGGGGCTTAAAAAGCCGAACGGCGGTGAAATCATTCTCTCCGACGGCCTAAAGCCCACGGAGATAGGCTATCTCCCCCAGCAAAGCGACACTCAGCGCGATTTCCCCGCGAGCGTTTATGAGGTTGTGCTCTCCGGCTGTCTCAATTCCCTCTCCATGCGCCTGCACTACGGCAAGGCCGAGCGCGAGCGCGCGGAAAAGAATATTGAGCGCATGGGGATAGAGGAGCTTAAAAACGCGAGCTATCAGGAGCTTTCCGGCGGGCAGCAGCAGCGTGTGCTTCTCGCGCGCGCCCTTTGCGCCACGAAGAAGCTTTTGCTGCTCGATGAGCCTGTCACGGGGCTTGACCCCATCGCCACGCAGGAAATGTATAACCTCATCAAGCTTATAAATCTCTGCGATGATATTTCCGTGATAATGGTGTCGCACGATATTCACGAGGCCGTGCGCTATGCAACGAAGATATTGCACTTAGGGCATACCCAGCTCTTTTTCGGCTCATGCGCGGATTACCGCGACAGCAGTCTTGCCCGGCGCTTTTTGGGAGGGAACAGAATATGAGCGAGCTTATAAATATGTTTTCCTACCACTTTATGCTGCGCGCGCTCATCGTTGGCATTCCCGTGTCGCTGTGCGCGGCGCTTTTGGGCGTGTCGCTTGTGCTAAAGCGCTACTCCATGATAGGCGATGGGCTTTCGCACGTGGGCTTCGGCGCGCTCGCCGTGGCAAGTGCGCTGGGGCTTGCGCCGTTGGCGGTCGCGGTGCCGGTTGTCATTGCGGCGGCGGTGCTGCTCCTGCGGCTCAGTAAATCCGCACGCGTCAAGGGCGATTCCGCCATTGCCATCATTTCCAGCAGTGCCCTTGCCATTGGGGTTATCACGGTTTCCCTCACCACGGGTATGAACACCGAGGTATCAAGCTATATGTTCGGCAGTGTCCTTTCTCTCAGCCGAGATGACGCTGTATTGAGCGTGATTCTCTCCGTATTCGTGCTGGTTCTCTTCGTGCTTTTCTACCCGCGCATTTTTGCCGTGACCTTTGACGAGGACTTTTCCCGCGCCACCGGCACGAATACCGAGCGGTATAATACCCTCATTGCCGTTTTAACGGCGGTCACGGTGGTGCTCGGTATGCGCATGATGGGCGCACTGTTGATATCAAGCCTCATCATCTTCCCTGCCCTCTCCGCAATGCACCTTTGCAAGAGCTTTAAGGCTGTTATCCTCTCTGCGGCAGTGATTTCCGTGGTGTGCTTTCTCGCGGGGCTTATCGCCTCTTTCTTCCTCGAAACACCCACCGGAGCGAGCATAGTTGCGGTCGACCTTATCGCATTTGGCTTGTCATATGCGATAGGAAAGTGCAGGAAAGTGCATAGATAATATACAAAACGCACAAAAATCAGCCCTTGGTTTTCTCCATTGGGAAACGCTTTTGGTAAACTAGCCGTCTTGACGGTATTTGAACGGAATGATATAATTTTGTCAAAATATAAAAGCCATTAAGGAGGTTTTTAAATATGAGAACAATAGCACCCATAGAGCTTGGCATTGCCGGCAACGGCATCGCCTACCGCAATCTTGCTCCCGCACAGCTTGTTGAGGCCGCACTGCGCCGCGGCGAAGGCACTCTTTCCGACACGGGCGCGCTCGCAGTCAAAACCGGCAAATACACCGGCCGCAGCCCTGACGACAAGTTCATCGTTGACACTCCCGCCGTGCATGACGAGATCGCATGGGGCAAAATAAATGTTCCCATCGAAAAGGCGAAGTTTGATGCAATAAAGGCCAAGATTCTCGCTTATCTTCAGAATAAGGAGCTCTACGTTTTTGACGGCTTTGCCGGCGCTGACCCCAAGTACACCAAGCGCTTCCGCATCATAAACGAGCTTGCCAGCCAAAACCTCTTCATTCATCAGCTGCTCATCCGTCCCACGGAAGAAGAGCTTGACGCTTACACGCCCGACTATACCATTTACGCCGCACCCGGCTTTAAGTGCATTCCCGAAATTGACGGCGTTCACAGCGAGGCCGCCATTATCATCGACTATGAAGCGCACGAGGTTATAATCTGCGGTTCTGGTTACGCGGGCGAAATTAAGAAGAGCGTATTTTCCGTTATGAACTACGTTCTGCCCAAAGAGGGCATTCTCCCCATGCACTGCTCTGCCAACATCGGCCACGGCGGCGACTCTGCCGTATTCTTCGGCCTTTCCGGCACGGGCAAAACCACCCTTTCCGCCGACCCCAACCGTATGCTCATCGGCGATGACGAGCACGGCTGGTCCGATGACGGCGTGTTCAACATTGAGGGCGGCTGCTACGCCAAGTGCATCAACCTCGAAAAAGAGCACGAGCCGGAAATCTACGGCGCAATCAAGTTCGGCTCGCTCATGGAAAATGTTATAGTTGACGAAACCGGCAAGCCCGATTTCTTTGACGGCTCTCTCACTGAAAACACCCGCGTGGGCTACCCCATCGACTATATTCCCAACGCCGCTATCCCCGGTGTCGGCGGCCGCCCCAAGACCGTTGTTTTCCTCACTGCTGACGCTTTCGGCGTTATCCCTCCGATTTCCAAGCTCGATAACGACAGCGCCATGTACCACTTCGTCTCCGGCTACACCTCCAAGCTTGCCGGTACGGAGCGCGGCATAACCGAGCCTGTCACCACCTTCTCCACCCTCTTCGGCGCACCCTTCTTCCCGCTCAACGCTTCCGTTTACGCCGAGATGCTCGGCGAGAAGCTTAAAGAGACCGGTGCAAACGTGTTCCTCGTCAACACCGGCTGGTGCGGCGGCGCTGCCGGCACCGTGCCCAGAATGAAGCTTAAATACACCCGCGCGATGGTTTCCGCCGCGCTCGCAGGCGAGCTGAACGATGTGGAATACGAGCTTGATCCTATCTTCAACCTCAACATCCCCAAGTCCTGCCCCAATGTCCCGTCAGAAATCCTCAATCCCCGCAACGTTTGGGAAGACAAGGCCAAGTACGAAGCTTCCGCCAAGGCTCTTGCGCAGAAGTTCCAGGACAACTTCGCCAAGAAGTACCCCGATATGCCCGCAAACATCACCAACGCCGGCCCCAAAGCCGACTGAGCGGAGATGGAGTAAATAGATATAACCACCAAGGAGCTGCGCATCGCGCAGCTCCTTCGAGTTTAGGATCCGTTGAAAGGAAAATAGCGTTCAGTAAGTGTAATGCGTAGATCTACACTCTCCACTTTTATTATAGAACCGATTATTTCAAACCTATCGCAAACATATTCACTGCAACAAAGCTTCGTTTTATGGAATATAGCACCTCTGTCGCAATTCTTTATTAACCTTTCTTTTCTAGCTTATGCTTTTCTCTTATACATAACAATCCAGCTCAAAAAGCCTGCAATTTCAAGGCTTTTTGAGCTTTAATAATAATCCCGATTGGCATAAGTTTAGGCTATTAACCCAAGGGGACAGCTATAAACAATTGCGTATTAGTCCAAAACCGAAAGAAATGCTATCATATACAAAGAAAGCCGAAGCAATTCGGCCAGTATCATTAATTTTTCTGTTTAGGAGAGTGAAATAATGGCAAAGCAAAAAATGACGCCCAGCGAAGCAATGGTTGAAGTGCTCGTTCAAGAGGGCGTAAAACACGTTACCGGTATAGTCGGTTCTGCGTTTATGGATCTCCTCGACCTGTTCCCCGATGCCGGAATTGAGTTCATTCCCGTCCGTCACGAGCAGACCGCCGCTCACATGGAAGATGCATTCAGCCGCATCACCGGCGTTGCAGGTGTCTGCACCGCTCAGAACGGCCCCGGCATAACCAACATGGTTACTTCCGTTGCCGCTGCAAATCAGGCGCACACCCCGCTGGTTGTTATCGGCCCGTCCGCCGGTAGCTCCACTGTCGGCTGGGACGGTTTCCAGGAGTGCGACACTTGGAACCTCTTCAAGCCCATAACCAAGGCTTCTCTTCGCGTCCCCCACCCCTCCAGAGCCGGCGATGTGCTCCGCACCGCTTTCCGTATTGCATACGCTGAGCGCGGCCCTGTCTATGTAGATATCCCCAGAGACTACTTCTACGGCGAAGTCAACGAAGAAATCCTGCCCCCGGCAAGATACAGAGCCATTAACCCTCGCGGCGCTGCCGACTCCAACGAGATCAAGCGCGCAGTCGAGCTTCTTAAGAGCGCAAAGAAGCCCGTTATCATCTCCGGCCGCGGCGTTGTTGACTCCAACGCTTACGATGAAGTTAAGGCCATTGCCGATTACCTCACCGCTCCCGTTGCGATGAGCTATCTTCACAATGACGCTTTCCCCGCTGATCATCCCTACTGGGTCGGGCCTATCGGCTACATGGGCGCAAAGTCCGCTATGCTCGCATTGCAGGAAGCAGACGTTATGCTCGCTGTCGGCTGCCGTCTGAGCGTATTTGGCACTCTGCCCCAGTACGACATTAACTACTTCCCCGAAAACGCCAAGATCATTCAGATCGACGTTAACCCCAAGCAGATTGCCAGAAAGCACCCCGTTGAGGTTGCTCTCGTCGGCGATGCAAAGGCCACTGCCGCTGCCATTCTTGACGAGCTGAAGGCTTCCGGCGAGCGCGCCCCCATTGCGGAACGTCAGGCCGAGATAGCAAAGCTGCGCAGTGATTGGGACAAGGAAATCGAGGATCTCGCGATGGTTCCCGGCACTCCGATGAACCCGCGCCGCGTCCTGCTTGAGCTGAGCCGTCATATGCCCGAGAACGCAATTCTCTGCACCGACATCGGCAATGTTTCTTCCACCGCGAACAGCTATTTCCGCTTCACCCAGCCCCGCAAGCACATTGCGGCTCTGACCTACGGCAACACCGGTTTTGCTTACCCCGCCGGTCTCGGCTCTAAGCTCGCCTCTCCCGACAGCCCCGTTGTCTGCATCATCGGCGACGGCGCATGGGGTATGAGCCTGCACGAGATTTCTTCCGCAATTGAGCACAAGCTGCCCGTTATCGCCTGCGTGTTCAGAAACGGCGCATGGTGCGCAGAGAAGAAAAACCAGATTGACTTCTTCAACAATCGCTTCATCGGCGTTGACATTCCCAACCCCGTCAGCTTTGTCCCCGTGGCAAAGGCACTGGGCGCTGAGGGCGAGCGCATTGAAAAGGTTGAGGACATCGTTCCCGCCTTTGAAAGAGCACTCAAGAACAATGTCACCACGATTCTTGAATTCGTCGTTGACGGCACTCAGCTTGCTCCTCCTTTCCGCAAGGACGCTTTCCAGATGCCTACTCGTTATCTCGACAAGTATGCTCACCTGGACTATGCCCGCTGGATGAAGGACTGATTTCTTGAAAACAAAACAGGAGTTTGGTTTTTCCAAGCTCCTGTTTTTTCAAAAAGCATTTTGCTTTGAACCGTTCACCCGATTTGGTTGAATTATTAACAATCATATAGTATACTATTTCTTGTTTGGCATAGAGTGCGACTGAACACGGCGAATTTAAGGCAAACTAAGTTTTACATGAATTAGTTGAGGTGAAGAATCAGAATGAAAATACAGCAAATCTATTACGTTATGGAGATAGCGCGAGTAGGCTCTATGAACCAAGCGGCAAAGAATCTTTATGTTTCCCAACCGCATTTGTCCGCGACTATTGCAGAACTTGAAAAGTCGCTCAACATCACGATATTCAATCGAACAAGCAAAGGCGTAAAGCTGACTCCCGTGGGCGAGCTTTTTATTAAATCGTGCCAATACATCGTCGACCAGCTTGATTACATTGAAAGTCTCTATTCCAACAGCGCAAACGACGAACGCACTCTTACGGTAACGTCCAATTGCCATAATACGATTGCAAGCTCTATACTGCACGATATGGCAAAGAAAGAAACTGTTTGCAGAACCAGCACAACTTTCCTCACAGCGTCCTCCACATCTATTTTATCGGATGTTGCGGAGCAAAAATATAATTTAGGGCTTTTGGTTGTTCCCTCGCTTGAAATGTCCGCTTTAGAGGGAATACTGAATGTCCGAAAGCTCCGCTTCCAATGCTTGTTGACGGAAAACGGCTGTGTAATGGTGGGTAAGAACAATCCGCTGTACAACGAAAAAGTGTTGACTATGAAGCAATGCACCGAATCGCCCATTGCCGTGCTCAACGATGACTGGGAGAGGGCGTTTTCCCCGTCCAAGCTCGCCACATTCCGCCAAAGATTCACCCTTGACGACAAGGAAAGCCTGTTTAATGCAGTGCTGGACGGAAACTGCGTAGCCTTTGCCGATCCCACCGTCAATATGCGCAGCTGGTATGTTCAATCCGATAATATACGGCTCATTCCCTTAGACGAATCCGAACATATGAGCTACCATGTCGGCTATGTTTACAAAAAAGGCTCATGCTTCAATCCGATAGAGCAGGAGTTTATCGACGAGTATATTGCGCAACTCAACGATATAAAGCCAAGCAAATAAAACAAATATGTCAAGCAAACAGTTAAGCTGAGAACCGTTTACAGTGTTCTCAGCTTAATCCTATATATAATCTTTATGCAAAATATCTGTAAAAAGCCCGTTCAAAGCTTAACATATAGTTAAAAAAATACTAATGTAATAGATTTTTTCTATATCTTCATTCCCTGAGATATAAGATTCTCGTATTAGAGTTTGACGCAATAAAATGATAATATTATAGCAGTAATTCAAGCATAATGATATTACACGGACAGCTTATCATTTTACATTATATGGTCTTTGCGTTTTTGTCATTCATGCTTAATTTAATCATTGAAAACGGCGTGCGAAAACACTCCGAAAAAATCAGAAAGGAAAATCCAACAATGAAAAAAGTAACCGCTCTGTTCCTTGCAATGCTGCTTTTGTCCGCACTTGTTTTGACGGGCTGCGGCAACACCGAGACCGCTACTCCTGCCGCCCCTGCAGAAGCTGAGGCAAATGTAGAGGCAGCCCCCGTAGAGCTCACTGATGAGCCTTTCACTCTGCGCATCGGCACAATGCCTTTCGGTCACTCTGTTCCCGTATATTATGCAATGCAGAATGGTATGTTTGAAGCCGCAAATATCACTGTCGAAACCGCATTCTTTGCCGGTGGCCCTGCGATGAACGAAGCAGCTGCAGCCGGTGAATGGGATGTCGGTACCACCGGTGGTATGCCCGCTGTATCCGGTGCTCTCGCATATGACTATAAGATCATAGCCTATGCAAATGATGATATGGCTCCCAACGCAATCTATGCTCGTCCCGACTCCGACATCGTTGCTGCCGGTCAGGGTCATGTTGAAAGCGCTCCCGAAATGTACGGCACTGCCGAAACTTGGGCAGGCAAAACCGTTCTTTGCAACACCGGTTCTTCTCTGCAGTATGCACTCGATGCTTGCCTTGAGCTTGTCGGCTTGACCGAGAACGATGTTACCGTTGTACAAATGGACTGCGCTTCCGCTCTTGCCGCTTTCCAAGCCGGCGAGGGTGACCTCTGCTGCCTGTGGGATCCTCAGCGATACACGGCAGACGATGAAGGCTACATCAAGATTGCTTCTCTTGATATGACTGATGAAGTTCTTCCGACCTGCGTTGTTGCTTCCGCTGAAATGGTTGCCGATCATCCCGATTACGTCACTCGCTTCCTGAAGGTATATCTTGAAGCTCAGGAAATACTCTCCAAGGATCTTGACCTGTACGCAGCTACTTTTGACGCTTGGGAAGATGAATGCGGCACTCCCATCTCTGAAGAAAACGCATATCAGTCCTGCGCTAACCGCGTGCACCCCAACAACGCCGCTAACCTCGCATACTTTGAGGGCGAAGTCGGCCAGACCCGCATGGACGAAATCATGCTCGGCGTTGAAAACTTCCTTTTGAGCGCGGGCAAGATCGAGCAGGCTGACATTGATTATCTTGCTGAGCATCCGATGGTCGATTCTTCTTTCATAAAGCAGGCATACGCTGAGCTTCCTGGTTGATGACCGTTTACTGCGCGTTTCCGCACTAATGCGCCAATAAACGATTGCGTGGGGGATAACGCGGTGTGTTTATCGCAACGCATTATCCCCCAAATTTCATTTAGCATGGAGGTTATACAATGCAAATTGAGAGTAGAAAAAAAGAAATAATGAGAAAAATCGGAGATTTTCTGCTCAGCATTTCTGCCATAGTTCTGTTGCTCATAGTGTGGCAACTTGTCGTTGATACCGGTCTTGTTTCTTACAGAAAATTGGCTTCTCCGACAAAGGTTCTCGAAACCTTTATATATAAGCTTTCTAACAAAAATCCCGATGGCGCAGTTCTTGCGGCACATTTTTGGGCAAGCTTCAAGCTTGCGTTTACCGGTTTTGTTCTTGCTTGCGCAATCGGCGTTCCCCTCGGTCTTCTCATGGGCTATTTCAAAGGTATCGACTGCTTTGTTACTCCAATTTTTGAGATAATTCGTCCCATTCCCCCTCTCGCATGGATTCCTGTAATGCTTTTGGTCTTTGGCATAGGACAAGCGTCAAAAGTTGCTATTATTTTCTTAGCCGCGCTTATTCCGGCTCTACTGAACTCTTATGCCGGTATTAAACGTACCAGCCGAGTTTTGATTAATGTTGCTAAAACAGGCGGCGCATCCAAAATGCAAATATTCTTCCGTGTATGCGTTCCCTCTGCCGTCCCCATGGTCTTTACCGGCGTGAAGAATGCTTTGAGTTCCGCATGGATGACGCTTGTCGCCGCAGAGCTTGTTTCTGCCTCTGTCGGCTTGGGATACATGATTCAGAACGGTCGTACTCTTTCTCGTTGTGACATCATTATTGTCGGTATGCTTCTTATCGGTATTTCCGGCGCGATTATGAGCGGTGCACTTTCTCTTGTTGAAGACAAAGTTGCCCCTTGGATGGAGAAAACCAGATGAAAAAAGAAAAGACTGCTAATAAGCCGTACTGGCTTCTTTCAATACTGTCGTTAGTTTTGTTTTTCGGCGGTTGGTATATGCTCACCATCTCTGAGAGCAGCATAATCCCAACACCGACAGACGTTATCATACGCTTTGTAGAAGTTGTAGAAACCCCGATAGCTAAAGTTCCTCTTTGGCAACATATACTTGTCTCTTTGAAACGAGTGTTCATCGCATTCTTTTCCGCTGCAGTCCTTGGAATACTCTTAGGTGTTGTAATGGGTTGGTTTAAAACTGCAAGAAAAATTCTGTATCCTCTTTACAATTTGCTTCGCCCCATTCCACCTATTGCTTGGATTCCCTTGATTATTTTGGCCTTTGGTATAGGCGAGTTGCCTAAAATAATAATCGTTTTTATCGGCGCATTCACCCCGATAGTTTTCAACACTTATTCTGCCGTTGCAATGGTTGATCCCCTTGTTTTAAACGCCGGTATTGCGCTCGGTGCGAATGAACGTCAGCTTCTGTTTCAGGTTGCTCTCCCCGACTGCATACCGTCCATAATCGCAGGTTTGAAAACTGCTATGTCTATTGCATGGATGTGCGTTGTTGCCGCAGAAATGATTGTTTCCAAAGCAGGTGTCGGCTTCCTTATCAACCGCGGCATGGAAAACTCCGATACTGCACTGGTCATGGTAAGTATGGTTGTAATCGCTGCCGTCAGCGCAACTATAACGTTTATTCTTAACAAACTGGAGGAGGTGCTCTGTCCGTGGCTGACGATAGGAAAGTAAGAATAAAGATAAGAGATTTGCACAAGTCATTCAAAGAAAAAGACGGGCAAACTCTTAATGTTATTAACGGATTAAATCTTGACGTTTACGAAAACGAGTTTTTGGTTGTGCTCGGTCCCGGCCAATGCGGAAAGACCGTTCTTCTGAACATGATGGCTGGATTATCCCAGCCAGACAGCGGAACGATAGAATTTTCCGGCGGCACTCCCGCAAAAGGAGATATCGGAGTTGTTTTTCAGCGTTATGCTTTGTTCCCTTGGAAAACTGTGCTCGGAAACGTTGAAGCCAGCCAAAGATTTAAGGGTGTCAGCAAGTCCGTCCGAACAGAGGAAGCAAAAGAGCTTATTAAGCTCGTCGGTCTTGACGGCTTTGAGAAATCCTACCCAGCCGCTCTTTCCGGCGGCATGAAGCAACGTGTCGGCATTGCAAGAGCATACGCAACCAAGGCCGATATCATGCTTATGGATGAGCCTTTCGGTGCTCTGGACGCTCAGACAAGATATCAAATGCAAAATGAAATCCTTAAAATATGGCAAAGCAAACTTACTACTGTTGTTTTTGTTACTAACAATGTGGAAGAAGCTGTTTATTTAGGTGACAGAATCGTTCTTATGGGCAATAAACCTTCGATAATAGAAAACGAATTTATTCCCAATCTTGAGAGGCCTCGCAATAACCTTTCGCATGAATTCTTGGAAATGCGAAATAAGATTGCAGACAAAATGGATCTTGCACTTGTATAAGTGCAACAGTATTATTCATCGGGAGGTAAAATGTGAGCGATGAGATAAAGGTTTCCGTTAGAAACCTAACTAAGAAATTCGGCGATTTGCTTGTGCTTGACAATGCATCTTTTGATATAAAAAAGGGAGAGTTCGTCTGCATTGTCGGGCCTACCGGGTGCGGAAAAACTACATTTCTCAATCTTTTGGTTAAGCTTATAGAGCCGACTTCCGGCACTATACTTATTGACGGCGAACCGGCCGACCCCAAAAAGCACAATTTAAGCTTCATTTTCCAAGAGCCTTCGGCTTTCCCTTGGCTGACCGTAGAAGAGAATATTCGCTTCAATTTGGAAATCAAAAAATACCCAAAAGATATTATTCAAGAACGTACAGATAAAATCCTTGAGCTTATGGGTATGACAGCCTCGCGAAAGGCATATCCAAGAGAGCTATCCGTCAGTGCAGAACAGCGTGCCGTCATCGGCCGTAGTTTTGCAGTATACCCGGATCTCCTCCTCATGGACGAACCTTACGGTCAAATGGACTTAAAGCTGAGATACTATCTTGAGGATGAAGTTCTCAAACTGTGGCGTGAAACGGGCAGTACCGTTATATTTATTACGCACAATATTGAAGAAGCAGTTTACCTCGCACAGCGCTGCCTTATAATGTCCCCCAAGCCTACTACAATAAAAAAAGAGCGCATAATAGATCTTCCCTATCCCAGAAACATTTCTGACCCCGAATTTGTTAAAATCAGAGAGGAAATAACCAACGACATAAAATGGTGGTAATGTCAAAAGGAGCGCTACATCATGAACAACGAAGAATTAAAATCCACAGCGCGTGAGATACGCCGCAAGACGCTTACGTGCATTTACAGCATCGGCAAAGGTCACGTGGGCGGCGCGATGAGCATCGTTGACGTGTTGACAGTGCTGTACTTCGACAAGATGAACATCGACCCCGCCAACCCCAAAATGGAAGGGCGCGACCGACTTGTCGTTTCCAAGGGTCACGCAGGCCCGGCGGTTTACGCCACTCTCGCTCAGCGCGGCTACTTTGACCCCGAGCTTTTGAAAACCCTCAACAAAATCGGCACGGATCTTCCCAGCCATTGCGACATGAACCACACTGTCGGCATTGACATGACCACCGGTTCTTTAGGTCAGGGCTTCTCCTGCGCCGTGGGCGCTGCGACCGGATCTCAAATCAAGAAAGACGGCGCTACGATTTACACCATAATCGGCGACGGCGAAACCCAAGAAGGTCAGATTTGGGAAGCGGCCATGTTCGCCGCACACCGCAAGCTCGATAACCTTGTCGCGTTCACCGACTACAACAAGCTTCAGATAGACGGCACTGTTGACGAAGTATGCTCCTTGGGCGATATCGAAGCAAAGTGGAACGCATTCGGCTGGTACACCCAGCGCGTAGACGGCCACGATTACGCCGCCATTTCCGCCGCGATAGACAACGCCAAAGCGCACAAGGGCGCGCCCTCGATGATAATTCTCGACACTGTCAAGGGCAAAGGCGTATCCTTTGCCGTCAGCGCCGGAGCTGGCTGCCACAGTATGTCCGTCAGCGCGGAGCAGTACGAGCAAGCAATGCAGGAACTTTCGGAGGGTTGATAATATGGAAATGAGAAAAGCTTTTGCAGCCTTTATGAAAGATGCCATGGCAAAGGACGAGCGGCTTTGCGTCCTCGATGCAGACCTTGCCAACGCCGACGGCACACTTGCCTTGCGCAAGGATTTCCCCGAACGCGCTTTTGACGTAGGTATTGCCGAGCAGAACATGGCCAGCATCGCCGCCGGTCTTTCTTCCTACGGCTTTATCCCGTTCATCACCACCTTTGCCTGCTTTGCTTCCAGAAGAATCTGCGATCAGATCGCCATCTCCTGTGCATACGCAAAGCAGAACGTGAAAATAGTCGGCACTGACCCCGGCGTTACTGCCGAAATCAACGGCGGAACGCACATGGCGATTGAGGATTTGGGCGTTTTAAGAAGCATCCCTAACCTCATGCTCTTTGAGCCGTGCGATGAGCGCGAGCTGGTGAGCGCATTGCCGCAGATAATCGAGCACCAAGGTCCGGTTTATATCCGCCTGCACCGCAAGGAAGTGCCCGCGCTTCACGGCGAGGACTACACTTGCAAGCTCGGCAAGGCCGATGTGCTCAAAGCAGGCAGCGATGTGACGCTTTTTGCAAGCGGCTGCGTAATGGTGGGCTATGCCCTTGAAGCGGCAAAGCTCCTCGAAGCCGAGGGCATCAACGCGGAAGTTATCAACATCCACACCGTAAAGCCCATTGACAAGTGGGCGGTTATTGATTCACTCAAGCGCACCGGCGCGGCGGTTTGCTGCGAAAACCACAACGTAATCGGCGGTCTCTTTTCAGCCGTGAGCGAGGTTGCTGCGCTCTCCTGCCCCACTCCGATGCAGGCTATAGGCTTTCAGGATGTCTGCGGCGAGGTTGGCTCGGCGGCCGAGCTTGCCAAGAAAGAGGGTATGCTGCCCGGCGATATCGCCGCTGCGGCAAAGCTCGCTATCGCGGCAAAGAAAGCATAAATTCAACACACAACAGCAAATGGGTCAGCACTCGTCTGACCCATTTGTTTGCATATTCTCTTATGGTTATTTATCGCTCAAAATGGCCTCTACTATGCTTTCGGCAGATATTTCTTTGGCACGGATAAAGGGCTTATCGTAGTTTTTTGCAAGCTCACGCGCGGTAATATCGCCTATGCAGACGCATTTTGCCTCATCGGGTATGCGCCCATGCTCGGATAAAAAGAGCTTTACGCCGCTGCTGCTGGAAAAGCAGATGTAATCCGTGCGCTCTAAGCGCGCCTTTGCCCGCTCGGCAACTGATTTTTCCGATTGAAGCGTGTAAACATGGATATCCTTCACCTTGCGACACTTAGAAAGCTTATCGTAGAGAGGCTTTGAGCCGAGCGCCGAGCGAAAGAGGTAAATCATATCATTCTCTCTCGTTTTCCTCAAAAGCGTTTCGCCTAAAGCAGCGCTTGTAAACTCCTCGGGGCAAATGTCCGCATTTATGCCGTACTCGGCCAAAACCTCGCCTGTCGCCGCGCCGATAACCGCAAAGCGGCACTCTGCAAGCGCGCGAATATCCACGCCTTGCGTTCTCAAGCGCTTGAAGAAAAGGCGAACACCGTTGCTGCTTGTAAAGGTTATCACACCGGGGCGGCGGGAAAGCTCTGCCATGTCAAAATCCCCGCCCAGTTCAACCACGGCGGAGCGCTGCGCCGCATAAACGTCCGCGCCGAGGGCAAAAAGGCTCTCCGTGAGCTTGGATGTAACCGCGTCCGTCCCTGTGAGCGCTACGCGCACGCCGTCCAGCGGCAAGCGCAATGTAGGCGAGAAATCCAGCGCCGCAGTTGCACCTACAAGGATAATCGCAGGCGAGCGCATACCCGCCGCCTCGCTTTCTTCTGCAAGACGCGCAAGAGGGGCGCGCACAAGGGCAGGATTCGGGGAGTTGCCGCCGGATATCACAGCGGAGGGGGTGGAAGCGCTCAGTCCTCCGTCTATCAGGCGCTTTGCAAGCTTATCAAGCCTCGAGAGTCCCATGAGAAACACTAACGTCCCCTCAAGCGTAGCAAGCTTTTCTATGTTTTCGGGCAAGCCGTCCGCAGTAGTTGCTGTGTGCGCAGTGATTACGTGAAAGCTCCGGCTCAAGCCCCGGTGCGTCACGGGTATGCCCGCCGCGGCGGGAATCGCGATGGCCGAGGATATCCCCGGCACTTCCTCATAAGGAATTCCTGCTGCTTGAAGCGCCTCTATTTCCTCTCCGCCGCGTCCGAACACAAAGGGGTCTCCCCCCTTTAAGCGGACAACGCGCTTCCCCTCGCGCGCTTTCGCGATTATGGCGGCATTTATCTCTGCCTGGGGTGCATAGTAGTTTCCGCTGCGCTTACCCATGTAAATGCGCTCGGCGTGCTCGGACACAATGTCCAAGAGCAGGGGATCTATGAGGTCATCATAGATAACCGCATCGCAGTTTTTAAGTCTGTTCAACCCGCGCAGGGTGATTAGATCGGCCTTGCCGCAGCCTGCGCCGACAAGATATACACAGCCTTGTTCCGTCATTTTCCACACTCCGAATTTAAATATTCCTGCGTTTCCTCTTCGCTCAGCGGTGTGCCGCGCGCGATACAGCGGGAAAGCAGCTCTTTATATACACGCGCTCTCGCGCTCTCTTCGCCTACTATTCGTTTTGCAACTTCCGGGCGAAGCGCCTCTAAATACGCCAAGATTTCTTCTATATTCTCCGGCAGAAGCTCCGTCACGCGCTCTTTTATCCACACGGCAGCGCTGGGGCTTGACCCGGCCGTGCTGATGCCGATGCTCAACGCGCCGTGTTTTATAAGTGAGGGAAAGATAAACGAGCACAGCTCCTTATCATCCACCACATTTATGGGTATACCCCGCTCGCGACAAAGCCTTGCCGCCTCGGCGTTCACGGCGCGCTTATTCGTCGCCGCTATCACCATATCGCGCTCTGCAAGCATATCCGAGGTAAACTCCGCGTTAATCTGCGCGTCACTCATTTTCACAAGCTCCGGCATTATCTCGGGTGCGGCCACGGTGATACGCGCACCGTAGTCTTTCAGCTTTTCGCACTTTCTCAGCGCCACTGTACCCCCGCCGATTATAAGCACATTTTTGCCCTCTAAGTCCGTAAACATTGGGAAATACGCCATTATTCTGTCCCTCTTTCACCGCTCTGCGGCGTTTTAACATCGTAGTAATACTGCCAGCCGTTTTCCGTCTGCACGCGGCGCAGAGAGATATTAAATGCCTCGTCAATCACCCCGGCCTTGTATACGCTCTCCGCATCTCCGTCCGCGATAACGCGCCCCTGCGAGAGAAGAATTATCCTGTCCGCCGCGCGCATCGCCATGCACAAATCATGCACCACCATTATCACCGCCTTGCCCTCCTCGGCAAGCTGACGCGCCACTCGCATTACGTGAAGCTGATGCTGCGCGTCAAGATAGGTAGTAGGCTCGTCCATAAAAACAGTTTGCGTATCCTGTGCCAGCGCCATCGCAAGATACACCTTTTGCCGCTGTCCGCCGCTAAGCTCGGGCAAATACTGCTCGGCAAGGTCTGTTGCACCCACACGCTCAAGCGCCGTCATCGCGGCAGCATGATCCTCGCGCCTATAGCGCCTCGGATAGCCGAGGTACGGAAAACGCCCGTGCAAAACCATTGACTTTGCGCTGATGTTGGGCGTGGCGCGGGATTGCGCCATATAGGTGAGCTTTTGCGCACGCGCTTTCGGGGATAGCTCTAATGCCGATACGCCATCTATAAAAATCTCACCCGCGAGACTGTCCTGCAGCAAAAGGAGTGTTCTTAAAAGGCTGCTCTTCCCGCTCCCGTTCGGGCCGATAACCGCCGTGAGGCAGCCCGGCTCAAAGCGGAGCGATATATCCTCCAGCACGCGCTTGTCGCCGTAGCCGACGCACAAGCCCTTGGTTTCAATCATGCAGTCTGCCCCCTCTCTGCTTCATCAAAAGCCAGATGAAAAACGGCCCGCCTATCAAGCTTAAAACAATTCCCACGGGCAGCTCATAGGGCGCAAAAAGCACCCTGGAAAGCGTGTCGCACAGCGAAAGCAATATTGCCCCGCCGAGTGCCGAGCCGAGGATAAGCCCCTTTGCTTCCTCGCCCAAAAGCCGTCTTATGATGTGCGGCACGATAAGCCCCACGAAGCCCAAAAGCCCCGAAAAGCTGACCGCCGCGCCCGCAAGCGCCGCAGCAAGCGAGAGCGAGACTATACGCAAGCGCTTTGCCCGCAAGCCCAGTGCCTGCGCCGTATCCATGCCGAGTGCGAGCACATCCAGCTCGCTTGACATCAAAAGCAACAGCACAAGCGCCGGGACTATCACCCACAACGCCGCGGTAACGCGGCTCATAGCGAGGTTTGAAAAACCACCTATACGAAAATCAGAATACCCGTTCAAAACCTCCGGCACAAAGGTTATTACACCGTCCGTAATCGCGCCGAAAATACTGCTGACCGCCACGCCGGAGAGCACCAAGGTTATCTTCGCCGCACCCGTTCTCTCCGCAATGAGCAGCACCAGCATAACCCCCGCCAGCGCCCCGGCAAACGCGAAAAGCGGCGAGAGAGCAATAAGCTCCGGCATGAGCGCCGAGCATATCACAACAGCCATGCCCGCGCCTGAATTTACGCCGATAATGTTGGGCGCGGCAAGAGGGTTTGAAAGCACCGACTGGATAACCGCCCCCGCCACGGCAAGCGCCGCCCCTGCCACAATGCAGCCGCAGGTACGCGGCAAGCGCGCATAGAGGATTATCCCCGCGTTGATCCCCTCTTTCTCCGCACCGGTCAGTACGCGAAAGGTCTCAACCGGCGATATCGCCGTGCTGCCAAAGCAAATGCTCACCATTGCGGACGCGAGCATGAGCACTGCCAGTATTATTAAAAGCTTATTTTTCCGCATACAGAATATCCGCGAGCTTTTCATATGCTTCTCCCCACCTTGCATTGGGCTTTAGATTATATAGTTCATGCTCCAATGTGTAAAACCGCCCCTCTTTCACCGCCGTAAGCTGTTGCCAAGCGGGGTTTGAAAGAAGCGTCTGTTCAAGCGTTTCCGTTGCCCGAGCAGGGTCAGCGCCTTGGAGCACGACGAAGATGTATTCCGGGTCAGCTTCCATAATGGCCTCTAAGCTCAGTTCCTCCAAAAGCGAAGTGTCACTGTCGGCAACGTTGATACAGCCGAGATTGAAAAGCATTTCGCCGAGAAGATTATCCGCGCTGCTTTTCACCTTGCAGCTTGAACCCGTGGCGCGCATACAAAGCACCGTGGGAGAAGTACCGTCCTGCCTTGCTATCGCCGCTTCAGCGCGCGCTTTCACTGCCGCGCCGTACTCATCAAATCTATTTTCTTGCCCCGTAAGGCGGGTGCAAACAAAGAGCATATTGAGATAATCATCTATATTTTGAATATCAAAATATGCATATTGAAGCCCGGCATTGTCCCATATCTCGCACATTTCCAAATTCGCCGCTGTGTTGCAGCTTGCCAAAATAAGCTCCGGCTTTGAAGCGAGCAAAAGCTCCAAGCTAGGCGTTTTCACGCCGCCTATATTCACCACCGTCTCATCAAGCCCCAAATCAAAGCTTGTCCACGTGTCCGAGGCCGCCGCGACTAAGTAGTCCCGCCCACCGGCGAGGCACCATACATCCGCAAAGCTGCCTATCATCGCCGCAACGCGCGTAGGCCGCTTTAAAGATACTTCGCGCCCCAAATCATCGGTAAAGCTGATAACCTCGCCGCTTTGAGTGCTGTTTTCGGCATTATCCGCACTCTCGGCGGGAGCAGTTGCGCCGCACGCACAAAGCGCCGTGCTCATCGCCGCTGCGGCGAGAAGCGCCGCAACGCGCTTCAAGTATTTTTTCATTCAACATCACCTCTTTTATTAATATAAAGATATCACAAGTAATCCTATGGGTAAAATACCATTATATCAATGACGAGCATTAGCTTTTGCTTATGCTTAGCGTAACAGAATAAGAATTTTTCTTATTGAAAAAATAATGCTAGAATAATATCAGCACCAATCGGGAGGTATAAACGCATGACAAACCGCGAGTTACAGATTTTTATGACCGTTGTGGAATGCGGAAAGATGAACGAAGCCGCAAAACGCCTTTACATCACGCAGTCCTCCGTCAGTCAAGCTATTTCGTCAATCGAAAGGGAATATAGTATTCTCCTCTTTGAACGCATCTCAAACAGCCTCTACCTCACCGCAGACGGCGAACAGCTTGCCGCCCACGCGCGTGGCTTTTTCTCCGCCAAGAAAGACATGGAGGAGTTTTTAACCAACGCCTCGCGCAACTATCGGCTCAACGTGGGTGCAACCGTGACCGTAGGCACGTGCGTAATAAGCCCGATTCTGCGTTCGGTACGCGCGCTTTTGCCGGATATCGACTTTCATGTGAATGTTGCCAACACCCACATAATCGAAGAAATGCTGTTGAAAAACGAAATAGACGTGGGGCTTGTCGAGGGGCGCGTAAACAGCCCCGACCTTATCACGAAAGCCGTAATAGAAGACAAGCTCGTTCTCATCTGCGCGCCCTCTCACCGCTTTGCCGAGCGCACAAATGTGGATGTGACCGAGCTTGAGGGCGAGGCGCTTATTCTGCGCGAAGTCGGCAGCGGCACGCGCGAACGCTTTGTCAGCCAAATGGCGGCGCGTCACATTAAAATGGACATCAAGTGGAGCTGCTATAACTCCGACTCCATAAAAGCCGCCGTGCGTGACGGGCATGGGATAAGCGTGATATCCCGCCGCCTCGTGGAAGAGGATATTGCCCTCGGCCGTCTGCACGCCTGCGATATAGAGAATATCGACCTGCACCGCTATTTTGCCGTGGTTTATCACAAGAGCAAATTCTTCTCCGAAGAGCTTAAAACCTTCATCACCGCGTGCGAAGATTTTGCCGATAAAGCTTGATAAGTCAAGGCTAATCGATTTCATTACAGTTTTAGTATTTTACAACACTATGCCCGAATGATAAGCTTAGCTTAGTTACAGTGTGCCTATCGTTTCGGGCATATTATGCACAATATTTTAAGAGGTGAAAGTATTGAAAATCTTAATCGTCGGCGGTACTGCGGCCGGTACAAAAGCCGCCGCAAAGCTCAAACGCGAGCTCGGCAACGAAGCGGACATAAGCGTTATTACTCTCGGCAAATACATATCCTACGCCGCTTGCGGTCTGCCGTATTACATCGGCCAGGTCATCAAGGAAAAGGAAACCCTGCTTGAAAACACTCCCGCCAGCTTTGAAGAGCTGACAAACGTGAAAGTCACCACCGGGATAGAAGCCGTTAAGCTTGACCGCGCGAGCAAAACCGTTTACGCCAAGAACCACAACACCGGCGCGGACGAGACCTACACCTACGATAAGCTCGTCATCGCCACCGGCGCGCGTCCCGTGAAGCCCCCCATCCCCGGCATTGACCTTGAAAACATCTTTACCCTCCGCGACCCCGACGATGCAGACAGAATAAAAGAAGCTGTCGCCACGGGCGAGATTAAGCGCGCGTGCATCATCGGCGGCGGCGCAATCGGCCTTGAAATGGCCGAGAACCTGAGTCTGCTCGGCGTGCGCGCAAGCGTTATCGACATGGCTCCTCACATTCTCCCCGGCTATGACGCAGACTTTGCAGATTACGCGGAGAATATGCTCGCCGACCACGGCATCCCCGTGTTCCTCAACGACAGCGTTGTCGGCTTTGAGGGCGAGGGCAAGGTGCAAAAGCTTCGCACCGGCAAGCGCGCAATAAAAACCGATATGGTTATTATGTCTGTCGGCGTGCGTCCGAACACCGAATGGCTCAAGGATTCCGGCCTTAATTTCGTAGAGGGTACCGCTATTCTTGATGTTGACGACCGTATGCACACAAACGATGCGGACATTTGGGCAGTCGGCGACTGCGCAATGGTGAAAAACCTCGTCACCGGCAAGAACAACTGGACCCCCATGGGCTCTACCGCGAACCTTGCAGGCCGCCTGTGCGCAAAGGACATTGCCGGCACGGCCACCCACGGCTTCCGCGGCGTGCTCGGCACGAACGTCCTCCAGCTTCCCGGCATCAATGTAGGCAAAGCGGGCTTGGGCATAGAAGCCGCTGCCGCCGCCGGTATAGATTATGAGCACGTAACCATCACCTGCTACGACAAGGCCAAGTTCTACCCCGACATGAGCCACTTCTGCATCCGCCTCGTTGCCGAAAAGGCCACGAGAAAGCTTATCGGCGTGCAGGTGCTCGGCACTGGCACGGTTGACAAGATAGTCGATATCGGCGTTACCGCCATTTCTCTCGGCGCAACTATAGACAAGTTCGATGATATGGACTTTGCCTATTCTCCCCCGTTTTCCTCTGTTATCCACCCCTTTGCCATTGCCGCAGACGCTCTTGAAAACAAGCTTGACGGCAAGCTTGACGGCGACACCTTCAGCGCACTCAATGTTGAAGATGATTGGGTGCTTCTCGATGTGGGCAAGACCCCCGTTCTGCCTCAGCTTCGTCACGTTGCCGTAGGCGACATTAACGGCGAGCTTGACGGCGTACCGACAGACGCAAAGGTTGCTCTGTTCTGCTTAGAAGGCAAGAACAGCTATATGGCGCAAAATCGTATGCTCAGATACGGCTACAGCAATGTCAAGGTCGTAGAGGGCGGCACGTATTTCAACAAATCCGGCGTTCAGGACCTTTCCTGATAACATAGATATGGAGGATCAGTACAATGCTTAATATCACAGCGGAAGAAAAGAAAGCCTTAAAAGCGCGCGGCATAATCATGACGAACGACAACGAGCATTTTATCGCCCGTATCGTCTCCCCCTGCGGTTTGTTCAACAATGAGCAGATGCAGGCCGTCACAGAAGCCGCAAAGAAGTACGGCAACGGCGATGTTGCCATGACCACCCGTCTCACCATGGAGATTCAAGGCGTGCCTTACGGTGTGCAGGACGATCTCATCCGTGACATGGAAGCCGTTAATCTTTGGGTCGGCGGCACCGGCTCTATCGTGCGCCCCGTTGTGGCGTGCAAAGGCACGGTTTGCATCCACGGCCTTATGGACACTCAGAAGTTTGCAGACAAGCTCTTCCATGAGTTCTATGTCGGCTGGCACGATGTCAAACTCCCTCACAAGTTCAAAATCGGCGTTGGCGGCTGCCCCAACAACTGCGTAAAGCCCGCATACCACGACTTCGGTATCATGGGTCAGAGCGTTCCCGAGTACGATTCCGACCTCTGCAACTCCTGCAAGAAGTGCTCCGTTATCGAACACTGCCTTGTCGGCGCTCTCAGCCAGGACGAGGACGGCCAGCTCGTGCTTGACCACGACAAGTGCACCAACTGCGGCAAATGCATCGGCACCTGCAACTTCGACAGCATTGAAGAGCACAAGCGCGGCTACAGAGTGTTCATCGGCGGCATCTGGGGCAAAACTCAGAGAAACGGCACTCCCGTTCCCGGTGTTTACACCGAAGCCGAAGTTGAAAAGCTCATTGAGAAGGCTATTCTTCTCTACCGTGAGCAGGGCAAGACCGGCGAGCGCTTCGGTCGCTCCATTGACAGAATCGGCGTTGACAACTTCATCGAGCAGCTTCTGTCCGACGATGTTCTTGATCGCAAGCAGGCTATCCTCGACGCAAAGCTTCACCTCGTCGGCGGTGCAACCTGCTAATCAGCAATATTTCTACACCTGCATAAAAGAGAGACTTAATCGGTCTCTCTTTTGTGCATACTCTTTTTCGGGAGCCGAGATATGAACACAAAATCTACAGTGCAGCTCCTTGCGCTTTCTATCATTTGGTCGGCATTTTTCACCTGCGTGCAGTACGTTAACCGCGCGCTTGGTGTATACGTTTCTGCCGCGCTTATGCGTGTGTCGGCGCTTGCGTTTGTGCTTTTGTCGCACCTTTTGCGTCGCCGCCTTGCCGACTTAAAAGCCCCTGCTGGGTCGCACTTGAGCCTTATTCTCATCGGCGTGATGAATTTCATCCTTGACGGGCTTGCCTATATCGGCTTTCAGTATTGCCCGGTCAGCATGGGTACGGCGCTTTTAAAATGCGATATTATATTTGTAAACCTCGTCACGGCGATCTTCTACAAAAAGAAAATCTCGCTTCGGGATTGGCTGCTCACGCTTTTCATGCTCACGGGCGTATTCATCCTCATAGACGTTGATTTTCATAGCGCCAAGCTCAACAATGCCTACTGCCTTTTATTCGTTCTGAGCGCGTTTGTAGTGTGTTGTAACGCATTTTTGATTCAAAGCGTGCAGCGCCGCTTTGCCGACATAAAGGATATGTGCATTGCCTCTTATAATCTCACCTTCTCCGGCGTGTGCTTTGCGCTTATCGCCTTTATCCAAGTAGTGGTTTTCGGCGAGCCTTTTCGGCCTATTACGGACAATGTCCCGTTTGTCATCATTCTCGGCGGCTTTGTGAGTATGCTGCTTTTTGAAGTGTACTATAAAAGCCTGCGCGAGTTTTCGGTATGGCTTGTCAAGATCTTTCTTCTCACCATGCCCGTTATCTGCGCGCTTATGTCCTATGTGCTGTACGGGGAAACGCTTTCTCCCACGCAGCTTTGGGGTATCTTCATCATTTGCATCGGCGCTTTTTTCATTATTCTAAACGAAAAGCAAAAGGCCGCGTCAACCTGACG
>CAZGFK010000003.1:0-59557 GCA_964524815.1 uncultured Oscillospiraceae bacterium | reverse complement strand
TCGTCCTTTATAACGCCCGTGCCGTCGGCGGCGGTGGAATCGACTATGTCCTCGAAATCGCCAACTTCAACGTCGATATCGGCGGCGTTTTCGGCCTCGATCTGCGCCTTAATGTCGGCAATCGCGTCCTCATTGGCGTGGATGCGGGCGTTTATCTCCTCAACCTGAGAGAAGAGCGCCTGGAAAAAGCCCTCGGGGTTTTCGCGGTTTTGCTCGAAATAGAGCTTGCCTATCTCGGTGTAGGCGCGCTTGAGCTCTTCCGTGTCGCCGGAGATTTCAAGCGAAAGCTTGGCGATTGCGCCGTAGGCCTTGGCGCGCTCCGCGCCGTGCTCGTATAGGCCGCGCACGGTGCTGCTCTCGGCAACGTCTTTTACCTTACCGGCCAAATTCTTGATAGTTCCGGCGATGATGTCTTTGTAGTCTGCCATGATTTAATTACCTCCGTTTTCTGTTTCGTTTTGTTCCTGCGGCGCAGGCTCGCTTTGATTCTCCTCGCTTTTGCAAACGCGGTTTACATACAGCGCTTGGGGCGCATTCACCTTTCTTTTCGCGATAAGCGCGATGAGTGCGGCGAGGGCAAGGGCAACGCTGAGCATCTGCGAAACGCGGATATCCGTAGAGCCTATGTAAAGGCTGTCGGTTCTCAGCCCCTCTATCCAGCTTCGGCCTATGCCGTACCAAAGGAAATAGATAAGTACACACTGCCCGTCATAGCGTCTTTTGCCGTATCTTATAAAGATATGCAAAAACACCAAACAGGCAAAATTCCAAAGACTCTCGTATAGAAAAGTCGGGTGGACATAAATGGTGGTGCCGTCGGGCGCGGTCAGCCCCATACGGCAGAAAACCTCCGTCTGCGCGCCGAACGCCTCGCGGTTCATGAAGTTGCCCCAGCGACCTAAAATCTGCCCGATGAGCAAGCCGAACACGAGAAGATCCAGCATCGCGCCGAGGGGAATTTTCTTCTTGCGGCAGACGAGGAAAATCACCAGTATTCCCGCGATGACCCCGCCGTAAATGGCAAGGCCGCCTTCACGCAGGGCAAAAATCTCCGCCGGGTGCGCAAGGTAGAAGTCCAGCTTAAAAAGCACGTAGTAAAGGCGCGCGCCGAGAATGGAAAACGGCAAAAGCCAAAGGAACGCATCGTAAAGATCATCTTCCTTTATCCCGAAGCGGCGGGAGTTTTTCGTGCAGTATAAAAGCCCCAAGAGAAAGCCGAGGGCGATTATAACGCCGTAAAAATATATATTCTTCCCGAACACGGTTATGAACGAGGGGGGATTGAGCGCGATATCTCCGAGCATGGGGAAGGTTATGACGGAATCGCGCTGTATGGTTTGTATAAGGGCTTGGTTCATTCTTCTTCCTCCTCACCGGGTGCAATTATCGCAAGCGCCGTGCGCTCCGGCGCGAGGGCGGTTATGATAAACTCCTCGCACTCCTTAATCGTTATGCTTTCCAGCATTTCGGCGGAATCGAGCGCGCAGTACCCGTCAAAAGTTCCCTCGGCAAGCGAAATGCAGATTTCCGCAAAGTCCTCCAGCGCGCGCAGACGCGAGCCGATAGAGGCGCGCTTGGCGCGCTCAAAGCTTTCCTTGTCAAAGCCCTCGGTTTTCACGCGCTGCACTTCTTCCTCAAGCGCTTTCGCCACACGCTCCGGGTCGCGGCTCTCGCCGCCGATGAGTACGGCGGCAGTGCCGGCGGTAAAGTCCACCTCATAGTCAAAATCCGCGTTCAAAAGCCCCTCGGCATAAAGGCGGTTATAAAACCTTGACGATGCCCCGCACAAAAGCCGCATGGCCAAAAGCCCCACGAGGTTTTGGCGCAAGAGTGCGTCCCCGTTTTTTTCGGGAGTGAGCTTCGCCCCGATGAAAAACTGCGGCGCGGAAACGGGCATGGTAAGGCGCAAAAGCTTTTCATACGGCAGCACGCCCTCATCCTCGCCGAAATCCGCCTCGGGTACGCTCTCTCCGCTTTTTGCAAGCTCGCTTTCGGCAATGCGCTCTATACGCGCGGGGTCAACATCGCCCGCCACGCAAAGCACCATGTTGCCCGGCGTATAAAACGCGCGGTGACAGGCGTAGAGGGTTTTATCCGTAATCTCGGCTATGCTCTCCACCGTACCGGCCACGCGCTCGCGCAGAGGGTGGGCTTTATAAAGCATTCCCAAAAGCCCGTAGTAAAGCGCAACGCCGGGGTTATCCTCGCCCATGCGTATCTCCTGTGCGATTATCCCCTGCTCTTTCTGCACGGTTTCCGGCGTGAAATAGGGCGTGGAGACAAAGCGCAGCAAAAGGCGCAGATTTTCTTCAAAGCGCTCGGTACACTCAAAATAATACGCCGTCATATCGGACGAGGTAAAGGCGTTGGGGTCTGCCCCGTTTGCCGTAAGGCGCTCCAAGGCATTGTCGCCGTTGGGCATATCGAACAATTTATGCTCCAAAAAGTGCGCCACGCCCGCCGGCGTTTCCAAGCGGCGGTTATCCAGCGTAAAATTCCTGTGCGCGCCGCCGTAATTTGTCGCAAAAACGGCATAGAAGCTATTATAGCCGGGCTTCGGCACAACGCAGATTCTAAGGCCGTTGGGAAGCGTAGAGGTATAAAGCGTTTCGCCGATATTTTTAAATTCACGCTTCATCATAAGCTTCTTCCTCCCCGTCCTCTCCCGTGCCTTTCAAAAAGTACACCATGTCGCACTCTATTCCGCTTGCAATGCGGATAAGATCATCCCTCGTCACGCTCTCGGCAAGCTGCGCAAGCTCCGCCGGGCCGAAATCCAGCCCCGCAAGGGTCTGCGAGAGGTAAAAGCCCTCAAGCTCGCCGTGGCTGTCCATACACGCGCGAAGCGTGGACGCTACCCCCGCCTTGGCAGAGGTCAGTTCCTCATCGGTGATATTGCCTTGCTTTATTTCTTCAAGCTGGGCAAGAATCTCGTTTTTCGCCTCGTCGAATTTATCAAACTCTATCCCGGAGGAAACAAGCATTATCCCCTTGTGTAAATCCAGCGCCGAGAAAGCATAATAGCAAAGCTGAAGCCTTTCGCGCACGTTCACAAAGAGCTTAGAGGTGCTGCCGCTGCCGAAAACGCCGTTGAAAACGTGGAACGCGGCCATGTTCCCTTCGTCCAGCTCCTCGCCCAGGCGAAAGCCCATAGAAAGCTTGCCCTGCGTGACGTTCATTTCTTCTTCGGCATAGCGCGCCGTTTCTTCCACGGCGTTCATGCGCACATCCGTGCCGATTTCGTAGTCCAGCTCGCCGCGCGGCAGGGTGGAAAGCGCATCGCGCAAGGCACGCTCCACCGCGCCCTCGTCACTGCGCCCGCAGTAGAAAATCTCCACGGGGCTTGTCTGCAAAAGGGTATGATAGCGGCGCGTGAGCTTTTTGTAGTTTATGCTCTCGCAGTCGCTTTCCGAGCCGAAGCGCCCCACGGCGTAATCTTCATAGCAGCACATTTCTTCTATGCACCGCGTCATGGCATAGCGGCGCTTGTCGTTAATGCGGGAGCGGATGCGCTCGCAAAGCTTGTCGCGCTCGCTGTCAACATAGTCCTGCAACAAAAGCCCCCCGCGCGTACACGGCGAGAGCAGCATTTGCCCCATGAGCTGCGCCGTCTCGTTCAGCACACTTGCCCCGTTCGGCAGAAATTCATCCTCCGGCAGGCTCGCATAAAACCCCACGCACTGGATTTCGCCCACGCGGCGCACAACAGGCTCCACTGCCGCGCCGTATAGCTCCTCTAAGCGCGCGGAGACGGCCTGCATATCGGGGTAGGCCGTTGTGCCGCGGCGCAGGACGTAGGGAATAAGCGCGTTCATGGACGCGCTTTCCCGCTCCAGCTGCGTCAAAAGCGACAGGCTCATACACGCGGTTTTGAATTTGCGCGAGTGCAAGTAGTTGAGCGCCACACCCGGCATTATCTCTTTTCTCGAAATATCCATAAATATCTCCGTATCCTGCGGCAGTAATAAAGCTTTAGTTTCTTTATTCTTATTATACCACCGGCGGGGCGAAAATGGTAGCCAAAGTATGAAAATTTATCAGCCTATTTCCCCGCCGTGATATTCCCTGCCGTCTACGCGGATAAGCGCGTGCGCAAGCTCTATATCGTGCGCAATTCCCGAAAAATCCGTCCACGAAATGCGCACGGTGCGCAGTGCTCCGGGCAGACGCGGGCTTAGCGTGAGCTTGCCGTTATTTAAGCGCATACCCAGTATTTCTTCCGTCACCGCGCGGAAATACCACCCGGCCGAGCCTGTATACCAGCTCCACCCCGCTTCGCCCTCATGCCCTTTCGCCGCGCTCACATCGGCGGGGAGCACAAAGGGCTCGGCGGCATAGCGGCGCATATCATGCCCCTCCGGCAAAAGCGCCGTCAGCATTGACCAAGCGTCCTCGCTTCTTCCCAGGCGCGCCGCAGCCATAGCAAGCCAAATCGCCCCATGGGTATACTGGCCGCCGTTTTCGCGATAGCCCTCGCCGTAGCTGACGATATAGCCTGGGCTTGGGGCGCTGTCGGACGGGTATGGGGGCGAAAGAAGCTTCACCAAGCCCTTGTCGCGCTCGAAAAGCGCGCCTATCGCCGCATCCACGGCAATGCACGGGCGGTTGCTGTCACCCTGAGCGCCGGAGAGCACCGCCCAGCTTTGGGCAACGGAATCTATCCGCTCCTCGCCGCCGAGCGTATCGCCGTTGGCGAAATATCCGCGCACGTACCACCGCCCTGTCCACGCCTTTTCTGCCGCCGCGCCAAGCCTTTCTCCCGCACGGCGGTAGCTTTCCGCGCCCTCTTCGCCGAGGGTATCGCAGAGCGCGGCAAAGCGCGCGACGCAATTTGCCCCGAACCATGCAAGCCATACGCTCTCCCCCTCGACTTCATTGAGGGCATCGTTCCAGTCCCCGCTGCCCATTTGGGGTAAGCCGTGCGCACCCGTGCCGCGCGACAAAAACAGCTCCAGCGCACAGCGCGCATGGCTAAATACGCTCTCACTCGCGCCCGTGCGCGCCGGAGTTTCATAGCGGTCACGCTCGGCGCTTGCAAGCACTTCAGAAACAAGATAGTGCGTTTCCTCGCGGCAGAGGGCAAAATCGCCCGTTTTCTCCGTATACTCGCACAAAGCCCACACAAGCCACATCAAATCATCCGCGCACCGCGTGCGCACGCCCCTGTCGCCCTCGGGATGCCTGTGCCACCAGTGCATTACATCGCCCTCGGCGTACTGGTGACGGCAGCAGTCCAAAATCCGCTCGCGGGCGTAGGCGGGGTTTATGAGAATGAGATTCACCGCGTCCTGTAGCTGATCGCGAAAGCCTATCGCCCCGCCGCTTTGGTATAGGCTCGCTCGCGCTTCCATGCGGCAAACCACGTTTTGATAAACGCACCATGTGCTCATATAGCTATCAAGCGCCGCGTGTCCCGTTTCAAGCGAAAAGCGCGATAGCAGTATTTTATATTTATCCCGCACGTTTTTTAATGCGGAAACAGCATTTTCACACTCGGCAAGGGCGCGCAGCTCCGGCTCTGTATCCGTGCCGCAGACAAACACCGTCACCTCGTCGGCAAGCACGCTCATCGTCACAGCGGGTGGGAAATATGCGCCTGATGTTTCGCACGGGAGCGAGCACAGCGCCGTCACTTCCGCGCCGGGGAAGAACGCATCCGGGTTTTCCGCCGTGATTGCCCCCTCGCGCGGCGTTATGCGCACGCTTTTCGCGTCCTTTGCGCCGAGGATAAGCTTCATCGTCCAATTGAGCTTCAGCCCCGCCGCGCCCTCAACGATGAATACCCTCGCCTCGGTGTTAACAGGGACAAAGGCTGTCAGCTTCACCTTTCTTCGTCCCACGGTCTTTTCCCAGGTTGCCGCGCCCGGCTCAAAGCTCACGCGGCATTCCCTGCCGTCATTTGCGGCAAAGAGGCTCACGTTCTCCCCGCCTGTCTCCGCCCACAGCGCTTCGTTGCCCGAAACGGCGTTTATATCGGCGCAGGGGGGCGAGATGCGCATTTCGTGCGCATTTTCGTACCAAATATACCCCGTGCCGCAGTCGGCGGCGATATAGCCGGTGCTGCCGTTGGAGAGCACATTTTGCCACACGCGCGCTGGAAGCGAATTATCAACCGTGAAATGAAATCTCTCCCCGTCAAAGCCGTATTCCGGCACACTCCCCACACAGCGCGCCGCGCCAAGCTCCGGCAGCGGCGGCGGGGGCAGAATATCCTTTTTCGCTCCTATCGTCACTGCCGCGCGGCTTATAACGGCGTTCGCCGCCGCCACGGGCAGCACGTGCACCCCGCCCGGCGCGCCCATAAGCGCCTCTAATGACACGCTTTCCAGCACGCGCATGAGCTTTCTGAAGACCGGGCGGCGGTATTCGCCCTCCTCGTCCGTGAAGAACACCAGCTCGCACTCCGCCCCGCAGCTTTTTATAAGGCAAAACCGTCTTATAAGCGCCTCGCTTTCCAATGCGCGCCCGTCACAGCATATAAGCGGGAAATCCCCCGAAACGCCGTATTGCCAAGCCTCGCGCACACTCTGCGCGGCCTGCACGCGCTCCGGCCAAAGCGCCGTGAGCATTTCCATCGCCGCGCCCACTTCCTCGGCGCTCATTTTAAGGTGCGTGGCCGAAGCGCTTACCATGTTGCCCCGGTCGTTCACGCCGGAAACCAAAATCCGCTGCGCGCCCTGCGTGCTCTCTTCCCGCGTCCGCCCCGCGCACACGGCAAAGCGGACAGTTTCCGTCTGCCTGGCAGAGAGCGTAAGCTCCGCGCGCGCTTTCACCAGCGGACGCGACAGCGCGCCCACACCGCCGTTTTCATCGGCTGAAAACTCCAGCGGCACACTTGATGCAACGCAAAGCCACACCTCGCCCAAGTCCCCGCGCCGTATCCGGTGCAATATAAGCGCGCCCTTTTCCTCTTCCGCCGTTATCCCCAGCGCCCAAAACGAGGGGTGGTCTTCCCACGCGCGGCGCAGGGAAAGCAGCGGCTTAAAGGACAGCGTCAGGGCAAGGGTGGTGTTCTCCCTTGCGCACAAGGTCACTGCGCGCCCCTCGCCGCAATCGCCGTAGGCGGCGGCGAGGGAGACGGCGTAATCTATGCTCCCCGCCTCGCCCGCTATGCGCACCGCGTCCTCTTCAAGCTCCCACATGACGGGGCTTTCGCAGGGGGTGAGGGTATATACCTCGCCCCTTTCTTCTTCAAGCGATATCGTCACGCCGCCCGGAGTGCCGATGCGGCGGGTGCAGTCGTACACGGCGATATCGCCGTACTTCGCGCTTGTGTTCATGCGGTTGTCCGCCAAAATCGAGTATGCGCCGTTAGATAGGACGCAGGCGCGGCGAGCAGTGTCGTGTTCACCGCCGCGAAGCTGCCAGCGCGTGACGGCGCGGCGCTCGGTGCGCTCCGGCATGGGCGCATAGTCCCGACGGATGAGCACGCCGCCCATGTCGGCGCGCTCTTGCAGCAAAAGCGAAAAGGCCGCCATTTCCGGCGAGGACATGAAGCGCCGCTGTACGCTTTTATCGCACAAGGCGTTTGCTGCGGCTAGTATGCTCATGCCGATATGGTGCGCCATATAGCAGCGCACCTGCTCCCCGCCCTCGCGGGTGCAGCGAGAGGGCGTGAAGTCCAGCGCCTCTATAAACCCCCAGCGCCCCACAGCGCCGAGCTTCTCCAAGTGCCGGAGATTGCGCACGGCGCTCTCCGGGTCAACGGCGAGGGCGAGGAAGGACGAATACGGGGATATAACCAAGTCCTCATCCTGTCCGCGCTTCAGGCTCAAGGCGGCACAGCCGTGCGCCTTGTAGCGGTAGCTGAGGGCATTATCCAGCGAATAAAAGGCGCTTTCGGATATGCCCCACGGGTTTCCCGGCCAGACGCGCTTTTTTTGCGCGTACAGGCAAAAGCGGACGCTTTCGTATAATAAGCTCCCTCTGTACACCGGCACAAAAAGCTCCGGCATGAGGTATTCAAACATCGTCCCCGTCCAGCTTGCAAGGCCGCGATAGCCGTCCTTTTCCAAAAGTGCACGGCTGAGCCGCCGCCAGTGGCGCACGGGCACATCGCCCTTTGCAAGCGCAATATAGCTTGTCAGCATAGCTTCGCTCGCCATGAGGTCATACCACCCGCCCGCGCCGCACTCGTTTGCGGTGTCGTAGCAAATGTGGAACAGCCCCCTGCCCTTATCGTAAAGAGGCGCAAAGCTCATGGGCTTCATAAGTGCGCCTATGCGCTCGGCAAGCTCGCTTTCGCCGTACTCTTCCATTGCCCGCCGCGCCGTCATAAGCCCCGCGTACATATTGCCGCTGTCCACCGTGGATATATACGCCGGCAAAAGCGGGACGAGGGTGGCGGTATCGTACCAATTATAAAAATGCCCCATGTGGCGCGGCATACGCTCCAAGGTGTCAAGCACGCGGGAGGTGTACTGCGCGCACTCTTCCTTTGTGATAAGCCCCATATCCACGCACGCCGTGTGCGCGGCGAGGGCAAGGCCGATGTTCGTGGGCGAGGTGCGCCGGGCAAGCCCCACGGGCGGCTGCTCCTGAAAGTTATCCGGCGGGAGAAAGCTATCCTCCGGGGAAAAGAAGCTTTTGAAATACCCCAAGCTCCTTTTGGCCGCTTGCAGAATATACTCCCGCTCATTTTCGGCAAGCGCCGTATCGCGATGCGCTTCAAGCGCCAAGGCAAATGCCGCCAAGGGCGAGAGAAGCCACATCAGCCCCGCAGACTTGCCTATCACCGCCGGGCTTGCAAAAAGCAGCACCGCACCGAGCAGCATAGGGAAATACATCGCGCGGATATGTGCCCAAAGCCCGGTTTCCCCGTGCGTTTCGGCGGCGGTTTGCCATTCGAGGAGCTTTTTTCGCGTAACCGCCGTGCGCCACAGTGCCGTCACCGCCGCCGTGAGCGATATCCACGCCTCATACGGCAAAAGCCACAGCCGTATAAACGCTTTCACCATCGCTCCGCCCACACCGGTGAAAAGCCGGGCATAGCGCCGCGCGTGAGCACCTGCGCGGCGGCGGGACAGGCCGTGCTCGGCCAAGGCCGAGAAAAGCCCCGTCAAAAGCGCGCAGAGCGCCGCCCATGCCGCCACGTGTATGCCGCGCCCGGCCATGAAAAACCCCGCGCAAATCGCGGCAAGGGTAGCGGGCGCTATCATGCTTCGGCGTATTGAGTCGGCAATGCGCCAGCGGTCTATTTCCCTTAGGGCAGGGTCAAAGGCGAAGCGGAGGTTTTGCCAGTCCCCGCGCACCCAGCGGTGTAAGCGCTTAAAATAAGCAAGCGGACGGGCGGGAAAGCGGTCTGAAAACTCCGCATCGCTCATGTACGCACCACGCAGATACGCGCCCTCGGGCGCATCGTGGCTGAGCACCCGTCCCTTGGGAAAGCCGCGCGTACACACCAAAAGCGAGCGCGCGTCTATTATCCCTTTCCCGGCAAAGCCGCCGCTGTCAAACGCGTCCATGTATACCTCGCCGCAGAGCGCGCCGTAAGGGTCGCTCCCACCCGCTCCGGCGTAGATGAGCGCAAAATCCGTGGCTGTGGCGGTTTCAAGGTCGGTGTCTATGCGCGGGTGGATTATCGCGTGGCCGGCCGTGACGGTTTTCGTTTTCGCGTTTATGCGGGGTCTGTTCAGCGGGTGCAGGATAGCGCCGATAAGCTCTCCGACAGCGCCGGGGTACACGCGCGTGTCGCTGTCGAGCGTCAAAATATACTTCACGCCTTCAAGCGCGTCCTTCTCTCCGTACACTTCCAGCGTGGATTTCTCGTCACAAAGAAGCTTTGCAAGCTCCAATATCGCCCCGCGCTTGCGCTCTCTCGCGCTGTAGTGCTCCCCGTCAAATTCGCGAGGCCGTGTAAATAGATAAAAGCGCCTGCCGTATTTCATGTTAAGGCGCTCTATCCCCTCTCGCGCCTGACGCAAAAGCGCCGCGTCCGCTTCCGTCTCGGCGGCATCCGCCGCCGGGTAATCCGCCAAAAGGCCGAACATCAGCGCCGCGCCCTCGCCCTTGCAGGCAAAGTACACCTCTTCCAAGCGCCGCGCGGAAGCCTCAACGCCTAAAAGCGCCGAGATGACGCATATCGTCCGCCCCTCACTGCCCACGCCGTTTCGCGTATCCATGCGGAAAAGGCGGCGCGGCTTTACACTGCGCAGCAGAACCGAATCCACCGTGCTTTTAATAAGCTCCGATATCGGCAGCAGCAAAAGCGCCGCCGCAAGCGCGCTTTCAAACCCAAATGCGGCCAAAAGCGCGAAAAACAGCGTAAAAAGCATATTCGCGGCGATATATACACGCGCATATGCCGCTGAGCGTGCGGGGAAGAGATATTCCCCCACGTGCTTTTCCTCGCGCGCAGCCTTTTCCGTGAGCTTTTGCGCGTAAATATGCGCCCGCTCCCCGGCGCGCTTTGCAAGTGTCTCCACGCGCTTGAGGTATTCCCGCTTCGTGCCCGCGTCCATGCGGGCATACTCCCCCGTGGGGTCGCCGAGCGAGAGTATTCTGTCGGTGATGTCCGCTTTTTCCGTCAGCGCTTGAAGATCCGCCGTGTTGAATAGGCGAAGCGTCGTAAAAAGCGCCTTTAAGTGCTCGGCGTATACGTCCGTATCGGATGTATAGCGCATTTCGCGGCACACGCCCGCCACGCTCTCCGTAATCGCTGCGGACAAAAAGGTCGGCAGAAGATAAAGCTCCTCGCGCGTGAGCACCGTGACAGCTTGAAAGCCCTCTAAATACGCCGTAAAGCGCTCTTCCGTCACCTCGCCCCGCCCGGAAAGGAGCATATTGCGGCAAAGCGCCTCTAAAAGCGTTTCCCTGCCGCTTCGGCGTATTGCACGCGCGTTTTTAAGCAAAGGCTGCGCCGCGCGGTATTCGCGCTGGAGCATATACCAGTTATCCATTATCCATTCGCACGCCGCCGGGGGCGCGGCGCAAGCGCCGTAGCGCCGCTCTATCTCCGCGCGGCACTTTTGCACCCGGTGCATATTCTTTTTATATCTCCGTGCCGTGCCGCGCGGCGCGCTCTCCCCCTCGGGTGTCATGAGCCGTGCCGCGCTCGCGGCGTATTCGTAAAGCTCCGGGATCTCAATGTATATCGCGCAATCTATGCTGTCCATCGTCAAATTAACCTCTTGCCGTATGATTTCTCGCAGCGGCTTTCCGCCCCTGCCGTTTGCGGGCATATACGTTCATTTTTCCCGCAAGAGGAAATATTATGCTCTTGCCTTGCCGTGGCCGCATTTTTGTGCGCCTGACAAGAAAAAACACTTGACAGGCGCGTGATAAAGGTATATACTCTGCAAAGGCTAAAAGCTTGACAGGGAGGTTTCGTCATGGAGCAGGGTCGGCTTATGCGCAGTATGCTGCTTGATTATTACGGCGAAACGCTTACCGACAAGCAGCGCGAGTGCTATGATTTGCACTACAACGAGGATCTTTCCCTCGCGGAGATTGCCGAGCAGCTCGGCATTTCCCGCCAAGGCGTGTGGGACAATATTCGCCGCGCGGAAGCCTCGCTTGAAAGCTTGGAAGAAAAAACGGGGCTTATCGCCCGCTTTACGCAGTATGCGCGCGCCCTCAACACGCTTCAAGCCGAGCTTGAAGAGATTAGGGATGTTTCCGCCGGGCGCGCCCGGGAGCTTGCCCAGCGCGGCATAGCGGAGCTTGAGCAGCTACGGCTCGGCATTTGACAAGGAGCAGCAATGGCATTTGAAAGTCTTAGCGAAAAACTGAATGCCGCTTTCAAAAAGCTTCGCGGCAAAGGACGGCTGACCGCCGCCGATGTCAAGGAAGTCATGCGCGAGGTGCGCCTGGCGCTTCTGGAAGCGGACGTAAGCTATAAAGCGGTCAAGGATTTTACCAAGGCCGTCACGGAGCGCGCCACGGGCGCGGATGTGCTGGAGGCGTTGTCTCCGGCGCAGATGGTTATAAAAATCGTCAATGAAGAGCTGTGCAAGCTCATGGGCGGGGAAACCCAAAAGCTCAACATCAGCTCCAAATCCCCCTCGGTTGTTATGCTGGTGGGGCTTCAGGGCGCGGGCAAAACCACGAACGGGGCAAAGCTCGCCGCCTATATGCGCAAGCAGGGCAAGCGTCCTCTGCTCGCCGCGTGTGACATTTATCGCCCCGCCGCGATAAAGCAGCTTGAAACCGTCGGCGCGCAGCTTGATATCCCCGTTTTCCAAATGGGGCAGACAGACCCCGTTGACATCGCCCGCGCGGCGGTGGAGCACGCGAAAAAGCATGGCAACGACCTTGTTTTTCTCGACACGGCCGGCCGGCTTCATATAGACGAAGCGCTCATGCAGGAGCTTCAAAACATCCGCGATGCCGTAGAGCCTGCGGAAATTCTCTTGGTTGTGGACGCTATGACGGGTCAGGATGCCGTCAACGCCGCCTCGGCCTTTGATGAGGCACTTGGTGTTACCGGCGTTATGCTCACGAAGCTTGACGGTGACGCGCGCGGCGGTGCGGCGCTTTCCATTCGCGCCGCGACAGGCAAGCCCATCAAGTTCATCGGTGTCGGCGAAAAGCTTGACATGATTGAGCCGTTCCACCCTGACCGTATGGCCTCGCGTATTCTCGGCATGGGTGATGTGCTCACGCTTATTGAAAAGGCCGAGCAGAGCTTTGACGAGAAAAAGGCCATGGAAGCGGCGGAAAAGCTTAGGGCAAACCGCTTCACCCTCGCCGATTACCTCGACCAAATGGAGCAGCTTAAAAGCATGGGTGACCTGGGCGATCTCGCCGGGATGATTCCGGGGCTTGACGCAAAGGCGCTCAAGGGCGCAAAGGTGGATGAAAAGTCCATGGCGCGGCAGGAAGCGATAATCCGCTCCATGACCCCCGCCGAGCGCGACAACCCATCTATGCTCAACTCCTCCCGCAAAAAGCGCATTGCCGCAGGCTCGGGCACCTCGGTGGTGGATGTGAACCGCCTTTTGAAGCAGTTTGAGGCCATGCAGCAGATGATGAAGCAGCTTTCCGGCAAGAACATGAAAAAGCTTCAAAAGAAATTCGGCAAGATGCCCGGCGGCATGGGCGGTCTGGGCGGCTTCGGCGGCATGGGCGGCTTCCCCGGCTTTTAATCCTCGCTTACATTACGCCGTAGACGCGTTTTGTAATATACAACACTCAACATGGAGGTGAATACACACATGGTTAAGATTAGACTGCGCAGAATGGGCGCAAAGAAGGCTCCTTTCTATCGCATCGTCGTCGCTGATTCCCGTTGCCCGCGCGACGGCCGTTTCATCGAAGAGATCGGCACTTACGATCCCGCCGCTGAAACCAACAAAATCTCCGTCGATATGGAGCGCGCAAAGTACTGGATCGCAAACGGCGCACAGCCTACCGATACCGTCCGCGGCCTGCTGAAAAAGGTCGAGGCCTGATAAGGAGCATCAACCGGCATGAAAGAACTTTTGACCTACATTGTGCAGAGCCTTGTGGACAATCCCGACCAAGTCTCTGTGACCGAGCGCAAGGCCGACGGCGAGACCGTTTATGAGGTTCGCGTAGCCGACGGCGATATGGGCAAGGTCATTGGCCGGCAGGGCAGGATCGTAAAGCAGATCCGTATACTTATGCGGGCCGTTGCCCAAAGAAAGGGCAAAAAAATATCCGTCGAGATCGTTGACTGACCTTCTCCGGCCGATATTATAACTGTAACGCAGAAACCGAGGTGTTCCCACCCCGGTTTTTTGCTTTTTATTGATCCTACCCCTCGGAAAGAGGGGCAGCCGCCCCTCTTTTTATTTTTCAAGCTCCGCTTTCAGCTCGGAAAGCGTCATTATCCGCGCGCCGATGCGAGCCATGTCGTTGAGATTTGCCTGCTGGACTTCGTCCGTGACGGAAGAGGTGCAGTCGGAGAGGACAACAACGTCATAATCCAGCGACAGCGCATCGTAGCAGGTGGTGCGGATACAGTTCGGCGTAGTGGTCCCCGCGAGAATGACGGTGTCAACACCCCAACGGCGCAGCAGCAAATCAAGCTCGGTGGCAAAAAACGCGGAAAAGCGAGGCTTTACGAGGCAATAATCGCGCGCATCGCGCTCAAATTCTTCGGGAAAGGCATCGTCCATATAATCCGGGCATTCTTCCGAAAGGGGCTTGCCGCCCTTGAGCCACACCTCACGCCGACACTTTTCCACATCGCTTCCGTCCGCGCGATAATGCCGCGTGGCAAACACCACGTGCTGCCCCGCCGCGCGGCAAAGGCGTATGGCCTCGCTGCACGCGGGCACGGTCGCCGCCGCAGAGGGAATGCACAGCGGCGAGCGCGGCGAAATGAACCCGCGCTGCATATCTATCATAATAAGGGCAGAGTTTTTCATATGTAGCTCCTTTATCCGGCGGCTTGAACGCCGCTTTTTTGTTCTCAGCATGACACACCCCACGCCGTATGTCAAGCCCGGCGCAGTTATTTATGCCTATTCGGTACTCGGCAATTGACACTTCGGGCGAAAAATGTTATTTTTATATAGTTATACACTTTCTCTCGACATTTATCCTTTTATTTTTTTGATATTCACCGAGGTACACAATATGGTTTCACTTTTGAATCTCACCATGAGCTCGCTTTTGCGCCGCGCGGCGGAGAAATACCCGCGCGAGAGCGCCATATGGTTTGACGGGGAAGAGACGAGCTATGAGGAGCTTGAAGCGCAGGTTATCGACTGCGCGGGAAAGCTTCTCGCGCTGGGTGTGCATCACGGGGACAAGGTCGCCCTCGTTTCCGACATTCGCCCGCAGGGCATAGTTGCGATGTACGCCGTTGAGTACATAGGCGCGGTTGCCGTAATGCTCAACACCAGCCTCAGCCCGTCCGAGCTTTTGTCGCTCATAGAGCAGACGGAGCCGTCCATGCTCATCTTGGGGTACTCCTACAGCGGCGAGGGGCATTTTGAAAAGCTTTTCTCCGGCGTTACGCTTCCCTCGTGCGTGAAAAACGTGCTCAGCCTTTACCCCGGTGTATGGGCTTTCCCCGTGCTCGGCGCGCTCCCCGGCACGGAAGAGAGCGTTGTGCGCGCTTGCGGCGCGCGCGTTGACCCGCAGGACACGGCCATGGTTTTGTTCACCTCCGGCTCTACCTCGCGCCCCAAGGCCGTTTGCACCACCCACTATTCACGCATTAATTCCGGCGTAATGGAATCGTCCGGTATCGCCATGACGCACACCGATCGCGTCCTCTCCGCCATGCCGATTTTCCACTGCTTCGGCATATCGGCTAACCTCATGTCGGCTCTCGTTTCCGGCGCTTGCCTTTGCATTCCGGAAAACCGCCGCACCGTAAACCTCATGAACACGATTGAGCGCGCGAGGTGCACGGTGGTAAACTGCGTGCCGACAATGTATCTTGCCATGCTCTCTAAGGACTATTTCACGCCCGAGCGCCTGAAAACCGTGCGCATAGGCACTATGGCGGGCGCGGGCTACTCCCCGGAGGATTTTGAGCTTATTGATAAGTCCCTCGGCGAAAGCTTCACGCTTATGGCGAGCTTGGGGCAGACAGAATGCACCGCCGGCTTCACCACCTGCGACATGACAGACCCCCTCTCCGTCCGCAGCAACACCGTTGGCCACTTCATGCCCCACATTGAGGGCAAAATCGTCGATATGGCAACGGGCGAAGCGCTTCCCGTGGGCAAAGTCGGCGAAATATGCGTGCGCGGCTTCCTCGTAATGCAGGGCTACTACGGCGATGACGAGGCCACGGCAAAGACAGTGGACGCTGACGGCTGGGTACACACAGGGGATCTCGGCGTGGTGGACGAAAACGGCAACATCACGCTCAAAGGCCGCTGCAAAGAGCTTATCATACGCGGCGGGGAGAACATCAGCCCCCTGGAGATAGAGCAGGCGCTCTTAAAGCACCCCGGCATAAAGGAGTGCAAGGTGGTGGGCGTGCCGGACAGACACTTCGGCGAGGAAATCTGCGCGTTCATCATTCCCGCTGTCATCCCCGCCCCCACGGCAGACGAGGTGCGCGATTATCTGCGCCCGCTCGTGGCATACTTTAAATTGCCCCGCTACGTCATAGCAAAGGAAGAGCTGCCGAGGACGAGCAAAGGCGCGATAAGCGCGCCCGAATGCCGCAAGCTTGCGCGAAAAGAGCTTCTCGGCGAAGAATAAGCACAAGGGAGAAGAACATGAAAGCATCGGAACGATTTTTAAAATACGTTAAAATACACACCGCCTCATCCGAGGAAACAAGCACCACCCCCACCACGCCCTGCCAATTTGATCTCAGCCGCCTTTTGGCAGAGGAGCTTACGGCACTGGGCATGGAGGAAGTCTACACCGATGAACACGCCTATGTTTACGCCGCGCTCCCGGCAAGTGAGGGCATGGAGACTGCCCCTGCCGTCGGCCTCATTGCGCATATAGATACCGTGCCCGATTTTTGCGGGGAGAACGTAAAGCCGCAGGTGATAGAAAGCTACGACGGCGGCGCGGTCACGCTCGGCGAGAGCGGCCGCGTGCTCACGCCGGAGAAGTTTGCTTGGCTGCCCACACTTGCCGGGCAAACCCTCATCACCACCGACGGTACAACTGTCCTCGGCGCGGACGATAAGGCGGGCGTAGCGGAGATTATGACCGCTTGCGAGCGCATTATAAACGAAAAGCTTCCCCATGGGCGCATTGCCGTGTGCTTTACGCCGGATGAAGAAGTCGGCCACGGGGCGGCGCTTTTGGATTTGGATAGACTGGGCGCGGACTACGCTTACACCGTGGACGGGGGCGAGCTGAACGAGGTGAACTTTGAAACCTTCAATGCCGCCGGAGCACACTGGGAGATAAACGGGTTTAACATCCACCCCGGAGACGCGAAAAACACGATGATTAACGCTTGCCTTGTTGCGCACGAAATAAACGCCATGCTTCCCTCGGGCGAAATCCCCGCGAAAACCGAAGGCTACGAGGGTTTTTACCATCTGCTCGAAATGCGCGGCACGGTGGAGCACGCCGAGCTTGACTATATCGTGCGCGACCATGACGCGGCGCGCTTTGCCGCGCGCGAGGAGACCCTGCGCCACATTGAAAAGCTTATAAACGAGAAATACGCCCCCTGCACGGCCACGCTCACGCTCACCGAGCAATACCGCAACATGGCCGACTGTCTCAACACCCGTCCCGATGTTGTAGAGCGCGCCGAGCGCGCCATAGAAAAGGCGGGGCTTACGCCCGTGCGCGTCCCCATACGCGGCGGCACGGACGGGGCGCAGCTTTCGTTCCGCGGTCTGCCCTGCCCCAACCTCGGCACGGGCGGGTACTCTTTCCACGGCCCGTATGAGCACATTTCCGCACAGGCAATGGATAAGGCCGTTGAAATAATCTTAAATATTGTAAGCGAAAGATGAAAAAGCTTTTTTTGGCGCTGCTCATTCTCGCACTGGGCTTTGCGCTCATCTCCTGCACCTCGGCAAAAGCCACCCGAGCCGCCGCGCCCGAGGCCGAGAAAACGGCGCTTGAAATCGCCGAGAGCTACAAGGGCTTATTGCAACAAGGCGCTGACATGGGCGCGGTGCTCGCCGCGCTCGGTGAAAAGGGCTATCCCGCCGTGGACGAAACCGCCGCATTGCCCCTTGTGAACGCCGACAAGCTGCGCGCCTTTGCCCGCGAATATGATGAGGGGATAATCTCGGGCGCGGAGCTGGTTCGCATATGCGTGGACGGCGGGCTTATCTACACGCGCTTTTATTATGCCGACACGTGGCACTGCAAAAATGTGCGCGTGGGCTGGCGCGAGGGAAAGGCCGAAGTGAGCTTTTCATCCGACTATGTTCTATCCTCGCTCACTGTAACCGATAAAGACTATTTGATCTACACCTGCGAAATTCCGGACAACACCGCCGCAAGCAAGCACGACGGCTACATCGTCCCCACCACGATGCTTCGCTTAACTCCGCGAAGCGAGGAAATCAGCCGCTTTGATAAATATCTTGTTCCCATAGGGTATAATGCCAACGAGCTTTTCACCCGATCCTGGACGGCGAGCGACCTTTCCGGCGTGTGCCTGAACGATGTCTATCTTTCCCTTTGGCGCGCCGAGCACGGGGCGTATCTATACTATTTTGATGACCCCTACGAAAACCTTGAGGGCACGGCGCTCTCGCTCGTGCCGAGGGACGAGTATGAGGCGCTTATTCAAAAATACCTTGCGCTTTCCTCGCGTGAAATCGCTTCCGCCTCGGTTTATAATGAAGCGCACTCCGCCTACCCCATTGACATCACCGCCGCGCACCGCTCCGACAGCGTCCCCGTGCCGGAGGTCACAGCCGTGCGCGAAAACCCTGACGGCACATATACCCTCACGGTTCAAGCGCTCTACGTTGAGCGCGCAACCGACTGCGCCTTTATCCATTACGTCACTCTCGCCCCGAACGGCACGGGAGAGCTTATAATCGCGGGGAATGAGCGCGTTTACTCCGATGCGGACATTGTGCCGGAGTACATAAGCTCATTTGAGCATTAACAAATCGCCGAGGCACGGGCAAGCCCCTACCTCGGCGATTTCGCGTATATTATATATTTAATATCTGTTGTCCTCGTAGTAGCGTCTGCGTCTCGCGGCGGCACGGCGGCGCGCGGCGCGCTTTTGCTTGACAGAGGAAGCTATCATCAAGATAAGCACAAGCGCAATTGCGCCTATCCCGACATAGAGTATCCATTTGCCGTCCTCGGCGGGCTTTACGTACTCCACCTCGCGCGTGGTTTCATAATCGCACACGCCGCACTCGCCCCGCTCCTCGCCGGGCTGCTTTTTCGTGGCCTCGCGCACGGTTTCCCATGTCATCACGTGCCCCGCCTCGGCGTTTTTATCGCCGCAGGCACATTCATGCCAGTGCTTTTCATCGTTACATTTCCATTCGCGCGCATAGCTGTGCTCATGGTCTTTGTCCGCGGCGGTGCTGCCGCCCTCGCCCTCGCCCTTTGCGCTCGCTTCGCCGCCGGTCGCGGCCTTGTCGTTACCCTCTGCCGTGGCGGACGGCGCGGGCGTTGCCGTGGGCGTGGGGGACGGCTTTTCATAGTCCACGTTCAGCGCGGCACTTTTCGTTTCTGCCGCACCACCTGCGCCCGAAAACACGCAATACACCTTGCTCCCGTCCAAATCGCGCGGTATGCCGCGCAGTATGAGTTTGCCGAGGGTTTCATCGGAGTAGGTCATGCCGGAAAAGGCCGCCATCAGCTCCGTCATGGAGTAGGCTTTGCCGTTTGCGTCCTTCAAGCGCCATTCGCATTTTTCCGCGCCCGAGGCCGTTGCCACAAAGGAGCACCAGCTCCCCTCGTCCACGCGCTCACTGCCGGGGTGCTTAATAATGGTGGGTGCCCAAACCTCGGGGGCATAGGTGCGGCGGAGAATGATGTAAGCGCCGCTGTTGTATATCGTATAATCCACGGAAGAATTGTTGAGATAAGCCTGCAAGCCCTCCGCAAAATAGTAGCCGGGGGCAGCGTCCAAGCGCAGCTCCACCGAGGCATGGTCGGTGGAAAACGCGCCGCTTATGTATTGCCCGGCATCATCGTACCAGCTCAGCCCGTAGTACACCGCGCCCTCGGTGCTTGTAGCGCCCGTAATCTCGTAGGCCTGCTGCGAGGCCACGGGCGTGGAGGAGGTCGTGGCAAGCACCTTTGTAATCGCGTTATAGCCAAGCTCGGCAGCCTCGGCGGGGCTTGCCCCAAGCGGCAGCAGCACCGCGCATAAGCACACGGCGGCAACAAGCCGCAAAATTTGCTTGTTAAAAGTTGTCATATTGCGCCCTCCTGTCTTTTTATATTATTCTGACTTTTCTTTTGCAAAAAAGTTTCCGTATTCTCTATATAAATTATATAATCCCCGCCCCGTTGCCGTCAAGCGAAATATTGACGCGGCGGGGTTCAAAGCTTATAATAGCGGGGATATTAGAAGTTTGGAGTAATTCACGTGATTAAATACGATGCCGGACAATGCGATATCGCCGTTATAGGCGCAGGACACGCGGGGATAGAAGCCGCGCTCGCCGCGGCGCGCCTCGGCCTTGACACCGTTTGCTTTACCGTCAACCTCGATGCCGTGGGCAATATGCCCTGCAACCCCGCCATAGGCGGCACGGGCAAAGGCCACCTCGTGCGCGAGCTGGACGCGCTGGGCGGGGAGATGGCAAAGGCAGCGGACAAGGCGTGTATACAATACCGTATGCTCAACCTCGGCAAAGGGCCGGCGGTACATTCCCTGCGCGCGCAGGCTGACCGCCGCCGCTATCAAGAGGTGATGAAGCACACGCTTGAAGTGCAGGAGAATCTGCGCGTAAAGCAAGCGGAGATTGTGGATATCGGAGCAGAGGACGGGCGCATTGCGTCCGTGACAACGGCGACGGGCGCTGTGTGGCGTTGCCGCGCCGTAGTTTTGGCCACGGGCACGTACCTTGCCGGGCGCACCATTGTGGGCGAGGTGCTGCGCGATTCCGGGCCTGACGGCCTTGCCGCGTCCACGGCGCTTGCCCCGCGCCTTAAAGAGCTTGGGCTGGAAATGCGCCGCTTCAAAACCGGCACACCGCCGCGCGTCAACGCCCGCAGTGTTGACTTTTCCAAAATGGAGCTTCAACCGGGGGACGAAGAGCCCGAAGCGTTCTCTTTCTCCACGAAAACGCCCCCCCTCAACTCCGCCGTGTGCTACCTCACCTATACTAACGAGCGCACCCATGATATTATCCGCGCAAACCTTGACCGCAGCCCGATATACTCCGGCGTTATTGAGGGCGTAGGCCCCAGGTATTGTCCCAGCATCGAAACCAAGGTAATGACCTTTGCCGATAAGCCCCGCCACCAGCTTTTTGTAGAACCCATGGGGTTGAACACCGAGGAGCTTTATATCCAGGGCTTTTCCTCGTCCCTGCCGGAGGAGGTGCAGGTGCAAATGCTGCACACCGTGCCGGGGCTGGAGCACGCAGAGATGACGCGCTGCGCCTACGCAATAGAATATGACTGCATTGACCCGACCGAGCTTTACGCCACGCTGGAAACGAAAAAAATCTCCGGATTATACGGCGCGGGTCAGTTTAACGGCTCATCGGGGTACGAGGAGGCGGCGGTGCAGGGCTTTGTGGCGGGCGTAAACGCCGCGCTTAAAATAAAGGGCGAAGCCCCGCTCATTCTCAGACGCACGGACGGCTATATCGGCACGCTTATAGATGACCTTGTCACCAAGGGCACGAACGAGCCTTACCGCATGATGACCTCGCGCAGTGAATACCGCCTTTTGCACCGGCAGGATAACGCCGACCAACGCCTTACGCACATCGGGCGGCGAATCGGCCTTGTGTCAGAGGAGCGAGAGCGCGAGGTAGAAGCGAAATACGCTTCTGTAGATAAAGAGCTTCAGCGCTTAGAAAAAACGCACCTAGCCCCCTCTGCGGCGCTCAACGCGCTCTTATCCTCGCGCGGCACGGCGGAAGTAACCACGGGCGCTTCCTTGGCCGAGCTTATACGCCGCCCGCAGGTGAGCTATTTTGACCTTGCGCCCTTTGACTCCGACCGTCCCGCGCTCCCTCGCGCCGTGCAGCAGCAGGCGGAGCTTCGGCTTAAATATGACGGCTATATCAAGCGCCAGCTTCGCGATGTGCAGGAGCTTGAGCGCATGGAAGCGCGCGCTCTTCCCGAAAACATCGACTATGATGATATTCCGGGGCTGCGCATAGAGGCGCGCGAGAAGCTTAAAAAAATACGCCCGGTGAACTTCGGGCAGGCAGGACGCATCTCCGGCGTTTCTCCGGCGGATGTGTCGGTGCTTATGATTTATACGGAGAGCAAGAAATGAAAAAGGTTGTTTTGGGCTTTTCCGGCGGGGTGGACTCCGCCGTGTCGGCTGTGCTTTTGCAACGCGCCGGGTACGAGGTGCACGGGCTTTATATGGACAATACCAATGCCGCTTCCCTGCAGGACGCGGTGGACACTGCCCGCTTTATCGGCATTCCCTTAAAGGTTGTCGATGTGCGCGCAGCGCTCAATGCGCGCGTGTGCCGCCCGTTTGCCGAGTGCTATTTGCGCGGAGAAACGCCGAACCCCTGCATAATCTGCAACCCCACGCTCAAATTCAAAACGCTCTTGGAATACGCGGACGAAATCGGCGCGGAGCATGTTGCCACGGGGCATTACGCCCGCAGTGACGCGCACGGCATATACAAAGGCCACCCGAATAACGACCAAAGCTATATGCTCTGCCGCCTGACGCGCGAGCAGGCCGCGCGCGTTCTCTTTCCCCTGGGCGCTTACGAAAAGCGCGAAACGCGCGCCATGGCCGAGGAGTTTTCCCTGCCCGTGGCGCACAAGGGCGACAGCATGGAGATCTGCTTTATCCCGGATAAGGACTATATCTCGTGGCTCGCCGAGCGCGCCGAGCTTCCCGGCGAGGGTGATTTCGTTTTTCACGGGGAAGTGATCGGCAAGCACGAGGGCATTTACCGTTACACCGTCGGCCAGCGCCGTCCGGGGCTTATAGACGAGCGCAAGGTGTACATCTCCCGCATAGATGCCCGCACGAACACCGTGGAGCTTGCCTTGTGGGAAGAGCTATTTAAAACCGAGGTGTACGCGCGCAATTTCAATTGGCTCATCGACCCGCCCCAAGCGCCTATAAGCGCATCCGTCCGCGTGCGTCACACCAAGTGGGAAACCCCCGCCTGCACCGTGTACGTTGAGGGGGACATCGTGCGCATAGAGTGCGCCGACCCCGTGCGCGCCCCGGCGGCCGGGCAGTCCGCCGTACTCTATGACGGCGACAGGCTTCTCGGCGGCGGCTTTATATTCAATAAGTGAGGAGAGTTTTTTTCATGACAGACCTTCATAAGATTATCGACCTTATCTCCCGTGCCGAGCGCGAGGCAGCAGAGCTTGTACTGCACGCGCACGGCGTTTTGACCGAGAATAAGACCTCGCCGCGCGATGTAGTGACGCAGTATGATAAGCGCGTACAGGCGCTTTTGGTGCAGCGGCTTCGCGAGGGTGTGCCCGGTGCGGCGTTTTTCTGCGAGGAAAGCAGCGTGCAAGAGGATTTGTCCGCGCCCGATGTTTTCATCATCGACCCCATTGACGGCACGATGAATTTTGTCCGCCGTATGCACCATAGCTGCATATCCGTGGCATATATGTCAAAGGGCGTGGTGCTTGCCGCGTGCGTACTCGACCCTTATAAGGATGAACTCTTCTCCGCCGTGCGCGGCGAGGGCGCAAAGCTCAACGGCAAGCCCATCCATGTGGAAAATGCACCCTTGAGCGAGACTGTTTTCTGCCTCGGCTCGTCCCCCTATCGCCAAGACCTTACGGACGAGACCTTTCGCCTTGCCCGCATCGCCTTTGACGCAAGCCTTGACCTAAGGCGCTTTGCCTCGGCGGAGCTTGATCTGTGCATGGTAGGCGCCGGGCGCGCCGGGCTTTATTTTGAGCTGTCGCTCTCCCTGTGGGACTATGCCGCAGGCTCGCTCATCGTCACGGAAGCGGGCGGCGTGTGCACCGATATCCACGGCGCACCCCTACCCTACACCGGCGACAAGGCAAGCATAATCGCAGGCGGCGCACAGGCTCATGCGGACTTTTTAGCGCTTATAAAATGAGCGTGGATATTAATCTCGACCTTGACCGCGCCGCGCCCGTTGAAATTTTGGAGAGCACCGAGAGCACGAACTCTTACCTCAAAGCTCTCGCAGCGAAAGCTACGCTTCCGGACGGGTACGCCGTGCTCGCCCTGCGTCAAACGACCGGGCGAGGCCGCATGGGGCGCAGCTTCTCTTCGCCCGCAGGCGGGCTGTACCTTTCCATGCTCTTCATGCCCGATTGCCCGGCGGAGCGTATACCCACGCTCACGCCCTGCGTGGCCGTGGCCGCCGCGCGCGCAATCGAGCGCGTTTGCGGCGTAACACCGGGCATAAAATGGCCGAATGACCTGCTTTTATCCTCGCGTAAGCTCTGCGGCATACTCACGGAATCTTCCGTCGCCCGCGGGAAACGCTTCGCCGTTGTCGGTCTTGGGATAAACGTGAACACCCCGTTTGAAGCTCTCACCATGGACGCGCGCAATGTGGCCGTGTCGCTAAAAGAGCATTTGGGGCGGGAAGTTGACCTCGCGGCGCTTAGTTCGGCGGTGATAGAAGAGCTGGACGCGATGTACTCCTCGTGGCGCGTTGACCCCGCCTACTGCGTAGAGGAATACCGCCGCTTGTGCGTCAGCATAGGCCGCGCCGTCACGCTCACGCGCGGCGAAGTCTCGCGCCCGGCCTACGCGCGCGACATTGCCCCCGATTTCGCCCTCATTTGCGACATTGACGGCAAGGAAGAGCGCATAACCATGGGCGAAGTGAGCTTGAGATAGTGAATAAGGATTATAAAAAAACTCCGGCGGAAATCCGTCGGAGTTTTTTGTTCAATTAAATCAATCGGTCACGTAAGGCAGAAGAGCGATCTGACGAGATCTCTTTATTGCCTCGGTGAGCTCGCGCTGATGCATAGCGCAAACGCCGGTAGTGCGGCGAGGCAGGATCTTGCTGCGCTCGGAGAGATAACGGCGGAGCTTCGCGGTGTCCTTATAGTCGATGGACGTAGCCTTATCAACACAGAACTGGCAAACTTTTCTGCGCTTGCGGTTTTTGGGGTTGTTCTTATCGAAAGCCATAGCTGATTCCTCCTGTTAGATTTTGCGGACGACTGTCGGCGCGGATATGCGCCCGACGCATCCTAAGTCACACGGGAAACGACGAACGAACCGGCGAGAGATTTTGTTGCAAATCGCGCGCAAGAAACCGCAGGAATACTTTGTGTATTTCAAGGTTTCTTAAACGCCAAGTTGCGGCAAAAGATCCGGCGATTGCCGATTGTAGTCTGTTAGATGTTCCCTAAATTAAAACGGCAGCTCCTCATCGCCGTCGTCAAGCTCTGCGAACGCGGAAGAGGGCGCGGGTGCGCTTGTCTTGGGCGGTTCGTAGGAATATGCGGCGTGGGAAGAGGTGTTGTTGCCGGAGTCACCGTCGCGGCGGCGGCTCTCGCCGAAATAGATGTTGTCAGCAACTACTTCCGCACTGCGGCGTTTGCCGCCCTCGCGGTCGGTCCAATCGCGAAGCTGGAGCCGCCCGGAGACGACTGCCATGCTGCCCTTGGAGAAATACTTGTTGACAAACTCGGCTGTCTGACGCCATGCAACGCAGTCGATAAAATCGGTCTGCTTTTCGCCGCTGTCGCGGGACGTAAAGTCGCGGTCAACAGCCAGCGTGAAAGACGCCACGGGGGTCTGCGACTGGGTGTACCGCAATTCCGGATCCCTCGTCAAACGCCCCATAATAACAATGTGATTAAGCATAACTCGCTCTCCTTACTCTGCGCGCAGGGTGATCAAACGACGCAGGATACCGTCGGTAATGCCGAGAACGCGGTCAAGCTCTGCGGGGAAATCAGCGCCGCTGGTGAACTTCATCAGCACGTAGTAGCCCTCGGAAATGTAGTTGATTTCATAAGCGAGCTTGCGCTTGCCCATTTCCTCCAACTCATCCAGAGTACCATTTGCCTCAACAAGTGCCTTGAACTTCTCAACAACAGCTGCGGTCTCTTCCTCAGTGAAGTTGGGATTGATGATGTACATTACTTCGTACTTTTCGCTTGCTTTTGCCATGGTTGCACCTCCTTTTGGTCTAATGGCCCCTCCTCTTGGGAGGAGCAAGGATGCCTGTACCTATTGACAGGCTATATAATTATAGCGTTTTTTCCTTGTTTGTCAAGTGTTTTTTGCCCTTTTTTCTTGCTTTTCCGTTTTTACGTGCTATCTCTTGAGCTGACCGGGGCTTACGCCGAAGCTTTCTTTGAAAGCGCGGTGGAACGTGGAATAATCGGCAAAGCCGCAGTCGGACGCAGCCTTATTTGCGTTCACGCCCTCTCGTATCAGGCGTGCGGCGTACATGAGCCGCTTTTGGCGGATATAGGCGTGTACGGTGCTGCCCGTTTGGGCTTTGAACAGGCGCATAAAGTGGTAGCGGCTTAGATAAACGCGCGCGGCAAGCGCGTCCACGCTCAGCTCCCCGGCGAGGTTTTCGTTAATATACGACAGCGTCTGCTCTATTTTCCCGTCAAGCTTCTTGGCCGTTTCCTCGGGCGAGGCGAGCGAGAGACGGTTTATCATTATCAAAAGCTGAATCATCAGCGTGTCGCGCAACGCCTGGGCGCAGGGCAAAGTGTCCTCCAAGCTCTGCTCTATCGCCGCTAATTGCGCGCTTATTGTCTCGCGCTCCCGCTCGCCCGGCGTGAGGAGATACTGCGCGCTCTTGTCCGCGCGTTCAAAGCACTCCGTCAAATGCGTATCCGGCATAAGCGTGTCAAAATACCGCCGGTCAAGGTAGATTATAATGCGCTCATAGGGCGCGGATTTATCTATAATGGCCTTATGAATCGTGTGGTGGCGCACCAAAAGCACGTCCCACGGCGCTAGGGTATACAGCTCATTTTCCACGGCGTACTCCACGCTCCCCGATATCAAAAGCACTATCTTGTCAAACTCGTGAAAGTGGAAATCCCGCTCCTGCCCCGCCGTGTCGCGCAGGTGAAAATAGTGATAGTTTTCGTCCAAATACCCCTCGCGGGCAAAGGTTTTCTCTTCCGTAATACGCTTCACGCCCTTTCTTTTCGCCCTATTATACCGCACCTTTTGCAAGTTTTCAACCCTGTCGCACCGTTCGACAGGGTTTTCTTGATTCTCGCGCCGTGTCGCGTATAATTTGCTTATACCGAGATAGGAGTGTGCAACACTATGACCCCTTACACCGTTCACCTACCCGCCCCGGCGAAAGCGCGCAATATGCGCCCTTGGCGCTCTGCGCGCGACACGGCGCGCGATTTTGTCTTTTGGCTTGACCTTTGGCGGCGGATTCTCGCCCTTTTCCTGCGTCTGCCCGCGCCGCCGATGGCTTCGCTCCGGGCGCACCCGTGGCTGATGTTTGCGCTCACGCTCCCCGCCCTTGCCGAAGAGGAAACGCACGCCCTGCACGGTGCGCGCTTACGCGCCGCCCACCTCATGTGCGCCGACCTTTCCCGCCGTCTCCTTTTCTCGGCGGGGAAGCTCGCTGACGCGCTCGCTCCCACGGGCAAAACATCTCGCGGCGCGCTTTTTTATTCCGACCCTCTCTCGCCGGAGCTTTTCTTCGGCTTCCCCGGCGTTACCGCCGTGCCGCTTGCGCCATTGCTCGACATTTACACCGCGCTCATCCGCGCGTACATACACCCCGCCGCCTCGGACACCTATCCCGACCTCGCCGCGCTTTCTTCGCTCACGCTCACACGCGCGGAAGATTCCGCCCCGCCGGAGCTTGACACTCTTCTTCGCCGCGCGGAAGAAGCGCTCTGCGCAAAATACGACTGGGACGCGCTTTCCGCCGCGCTTCGGCGGCGGAATCGCTCCGCTGACGCGTTCGCGACCGCGCTCACCCTCAACTCTGCCGCTCCCACCCCGGCGCTGGCGGGGGATATCCCATGGCTTTACCGGCACTGCGTGCTCTCGCTCCCGCCCTGCGCCTCTCCCCGCCGCATCGAACGAAGAGAAGCGGCGCTCCTTGCCGCTCTCGCCGCCGCTCACGCCGAAAATGCACCTACAGCGCCCGCACAAGCCGCCGCAGCTCGCCGCGCCGTCCTCATTTGCGACACTGCCGCCCTCGCTTCCGGCGTTGCCGCGCGCTTACTGCGACAAGAAAACATCCTCGTTGTCGCCGAAATGCGCGCTTGCTTATCCCTTGCGCCCGTTGACGAGCGCGCGCTGTATCCCTCGCTCGCCGCACTTATGCGCGTGACGCGCATCGATGACACCGACTTTGCCGCTGCCGTGCTGCGCACGGTGGAGCGCGTGCGCGCCGACACGGTGTGTTGCGTTCCGCCCGGCGGTGAATTAACCCTTGAAAAGAGAGGAATTTTTATCTATAATGTAGAGTGAAATTATGTCGTATTTTGTCGGAAAGGAAGTTTACTTCGATGAAGCTTCTCTCCTCTCGCAAGGGCTTTTACATTGCCGCCGCCCTGATATTCATTTTCATGCTGCTTTGTAACTGCCTCACGCCGTATCAGGCCGATGATTTTTATTATCATTTCCGCGTGGATAATGGTGCGCTTTTAAAGAATATTGCTGATATCGCACCGTCTATGAAGGCTCATGCCGAGGTTTTGAACGGCCGCTTGGTTGCGCATTCCTTGGTTCATCTCTTTGAAATGCTGCCCAAGCTGCTCTTTAACGTCATTAACTCCGCCCTTTTCCTTGCGCTTATCGCGCTTGTGGTGCGCTATGTCGGCTTCGGCGAGCTTAAAGGGAGCGCGTGGGGCTATATCCTCGTTTTCGCCGCGCTTTGGGTGTTCACGCCCGCCGCGGGCGAGGTTTATCTCTGGCTCGATGGGTCAATCAACTACCTTTGGGCGATTGCGGCGAACCTCGTTTTTCTCTTGCCGTACTTCGTGCTCTTCTTTGACGGGCGGGAAATGACCGGCGCGGTGAAGAAAATCGGTTTTATCGTGCTCGCTTTTCTGTGCGGCGCATTTCAGGAAACGGCTTCCACGGCGGCATTTTTGCTCTCGGCAGTATTCATGCTGCTTGTGCGCTTTTCGCCCCTATGCGGGAAACGCCGCGTCAGCTGGGTTTATATCGCAGGGACTGTAGCGAGTATCGCGGGGCTATTATTTATGGCCACCCGCTCAGCCGAGCTTGGCGTGAAAAGCTCCTCGGAAAGCTTTGTGAGCCTCTATATCGGCTTTACCAACATGATGGCGTTCTTCCTCCGCTTTGCGCCGGGGATAGGGCTGTATGTTGTGTCGCTCACACTGTGCATTATTAATCATGCGGATTTAAAGAAAATTGCTGCAAGCGCAGTGTTTTTCCTCGGTTTTCTCTGCGCTGTGGGGGTGATGTTGCTCGCGCGCATCTTCCCCGACCGTTGCGCCGCCCCGGCTTTGGTATACCTTGTCATGGCAAACGCCGTCACGCTTTTGGAGCTGGCAAGAGGTAAGTACAAGGCTGCGTTTCGCTGCTTTGCCGCGCTATTATGTACGGCGCTTATGTACTTCGCCGTTTTGGGCGTAGCGGATATCACGTCCACCTTTGCTCAGTTCAAGGTGAACGAGGCTTCCGTGCTCGCGGCGATTGACGCGGGCGAGGACGAAGTGCGCCTGCCGTATCTTTACGCCACCACTAAATACTCCGTGGCCTATTCCATGACCTTTCCCTCTCCGCTCGACTGGGTCAACCAGTACATGGCCGATTACTACGGCATCGGTCGCATCGAGGGCTACGACTTCTATTCCGGCGTATTTCACAAGTAATCGCTTCTAACCAAAAGCCTGCCCCCCCTCGGCTCTCCCATCGGGAGAGCCGTCAGCCGTAAGGCTGACTGAGAGGGCTGGCATATGCAAAAAGCCGCTCCTTTCGGAGCGGCTTTTTGCATTTATCATTATCAAATAATATTACTTCGGCATGGTGGGGTTTTGCGCCTGCGTGACCGTCAAGGCCGTGCGCGGTGCACCGTTTTCCAAAAGACGCGCCATAACCACAAGGCGGTGATGCCCCAAATTGTTGACATCGTACTTGCGGCAGCAGGTGGAGAGCGTCAAAATCGTGTCGTCCGCCGTGAGCGCGCCGGACGAGGTCTCCAGCCAGTTGGCCGCGGAAACCGTGTCATAAAACGTTGTCCCGCCCAAGGCGGCAGGGTCGGGATTTATATAATCAAACTCCACATCCGTGAAAAACACCGCCGCTATCTCAAACACCATGTTCTCACCGTCTACGGAGAGGAAAATGTACGGATTTTCCTGCACAAACGCGGCATTCGTGAACCTATGGAGCTTGGTAAAGCGCTGGCCGTTGACCTCGTCGCAATCGCTTTGCGAGTGGCCGTAGATGACCGTGTTTTTCACCAAGTCCGTGCGCGAGGTGAATTTATCCCGGCAGTCGGCATAATAACAGCCCCACTCGGAGTAATTCCCCAGCTCGTCCAGCTGCAAATAGTGCGCATTGTCCGTGCTCTGCATGACGGCGTTGTCCACATCCGCCCCCGGAATCACCAGCCACGCCACGGCGTCCGCATTCGCGCGCTTGGCTGCCTGAAGCTCATTTTGCCTGTCTATCGGCTCGCCGGAAGCTGCGTTTTGCGCGTCCTCGGCTTTCTTCTCTTCAAGCGCGCCGGGGTCGGCGGCGGTGGCGTTGAAAACAGCAGCGCTGTCGGCATAATCTGCTCCGCTTGCGGCTGCGTCTTTCGCGCGCGAAGAATGCCGCGCCGCGCCGAAGCTCGTAAACAGCGCCAGCACCAGCACCGCACACACGCACAGCGCCACGCGTTTAATTGTTCTGTTGCGTTTTTTCATGGCTATCGCCTTTCTGATTTCCGGGCAATTTCATACAACTCTATACACACTGCATTATACCGCAAGCCAATTTCGATGTAAAGAAAAAATCCTTGCCATACGCAAAAGACGCGCGGCGAAGCCGCGCGTCTCATATTACATTGTATGTGCTTTACAAAGAATCCTCGCGGCGCGATTAGGCGGCGGAGATTTCCTTGTTGGCGGTCTTCTTGCCGAACCAAAGAACGACACAGACATAAGCCACTGCGAACACACCGCCGACTATGTAAGCGGCAGTCCAGGGCAGGTTGAAGCCGATGTGAGCGTTCATGATGTAGGTCATGGTGACGAAGGCGTAGAAGCAGCCGGGGATCATGGGAATCCAGGAGAACTTGCCCTTGCCGTTGCGGAACATCCAAACTGCGATGCAGGCGAATGCGAACAGGGACAGGGTCTGGTTGGACCATGCGAAGTAACGCCACAGGGTGTTGAAGCCCGAAGCATTGGTCTTTGCCCAAACGAGGATGGCAGCAACGAGAGCGAAGATAACGGCGGAGAGAGCGAGACGCTTGCCGTTGGTGCTCTGGTCGATGTGCAGAGTGTCGGCGATGGTCAAACGCAGGCCGCGGAGAGCGGTGTCGCCGGAGGTGATGGGCAGAACGATAACGCCGAGCAGGGCGATGATGCCGCCGACATTGCCGAGGATGTCCTTGCAGACGATACCGACAGTCTTGGTTGCGAGAGAAGCGTTGACTTCCTGCAGGCCGAGGTTGTAGACGCCCATTGCGCCGGCAGCCCAAACCATGGCGATGAAGCCTTCGAGGATCATCATGTAGTAGAAGGTGGTGCGGCCTTCGCGCTCACTCTTCATGGTACGGGTGATGATAGCGGTCTGAGTGGAGTGGAAGCCGGAGAGAATACCACAGGCAACCGTGACAAAGAACACGGGGATGAAGTGGTTCTCGCCGAAGTACTGAGAGTAGTTAAATACGCCGTTGTACTCCCAAACGCTGTCCCACAGCTCGACAAGGGGGTAGCCCTTTGCGAAGATGCCGACGAACACGCCGATGGCGGAGAAGAGAAGGATAGCGCCGAACACGGGGTAGATGCGGCCGATGATGGCGTCAATGGGGAATACGGTAGCAATGAGGTAGTAGGCAAAGATAACAGCGTAGATAACCCAAGTGGAGACTGCGGTAGCCTCACCGGAGAAGCCGAATACCTGAGTTGCAGCGATGTCGCCCGGGGTGTAGATGAACACAGCGCCGACAAGGAGGAGAAGCAGGCAGACAAAGACATTGTATACAGCGTATACGCCCTTGCCGGTGTACTTCTTGATCATCTCGGGCATCTGAGTGCCGCCGTCACGCAGGCAGATCATGCCGGAGAAGTAGTCGTGCATTGCGCCGCCGATGACGTTGCCGATGGGGATAGTGATGAACGCGATAGGTCCAAACAGAATGCCCTGGATCGGTCCAATGATGGGGCCGGTGCCGGCAATGTTGAGCAGGTTGATGAGGCTGTTTTTCCAGCTCTTCATCGGGACGTAGTCAACGCCGTCCTGCTTGGTGTATGCAGGGGTCTTACGATCGTCAGGTCCGAAAACCTTTTCGCAGAGTTTGCTGTAGAAGAATGCTCCTACAAAGAGAATAACGAGGCCGATTATGAATGTTACCAAAATAAACCCTCCCTTTTCTATAAGAATCTGAGCGTTACATTCCGTGGTCGGCCTGACCACTGTTTGCGAATAATGCCGCCAGATTTAAAAATTGCGGCACTCCGCTACTGTTCTTATAATACTATTCATTTATGTTAAGATTCTATTCTCATAATCGTGCAAATGTTAAAGACGGCGTAAAGAAAGCACCAAAAGTAGTGAATTTCTTTACGCCGATTTGTTTCAAACTTGTGAACGCCTCTTTTCCCGTCCTCTCTCCCCTGCGGTTTAATCCGCCGGGTAAAAGGGGCTGGAGCAGGGCTTAGCCCTTATTATGCGCCTTTATTACTTCCAGCGCGAGGGTTTTCAGCGCGGAAAGCCCCGCCATGGCCGCGCCGATGAGGGCGGCTGTCCACGCCGCGCCGTCACAGCCCAGCTCGCTTGCGGCGGGGAGCGCCACCAAGAAGCCCTCTAAAAACGTCCATGCCGCGCGCTCTGAAATGTTCTTCCAATCCATTTTCATTTCTCCTTTTAATTAAATTTAATGTCGTTTTTGCGCGAATAATGTCGATAACACGCAAAAAGCGTCAAATCATGTGCTCCAAATCCTCTATCCTGTGGTTTGCCACCTTTAGCTGCTCCGCCGTGAGCGCCGCGCGCTTTTCCAGCTCATAGGTGCGCTCGATAACGGTGTTATGCCTATCCACTTTTTTCTCCAGCTCTTCTAAGCGGTAGGCAATAAGCGCGGCGGAGCGGCGGTTTGCAAAATACGCACCCGTGAGCGTCCCGGCAAAGCCCAAAAGCGCCACGGCAAGTGCCTCGCTCATGCACCCGCCCCCTTTACGTTCAGCAGCTCGCGCCATACGGCTGCGGCGCACACGCCGTCCGGCGTTAAGCCGCGCGAAGCCTGAAACTCGGTCAGCGCCGCTTGGGTGCGCGCGCCGAAGTCCCCGTCTATCCAGCGCGGGTCAAACCCCAGCGCCCTAAGCGCGCCCTGCAAAGCGCCCACGGCGCCCCCGACAGCGCCAAAAGCGAGCACGGGGAGAATACCCGTCTCTCCGTCCCCGGCGGCGGCGTTATCTTCCGCCGCAGTGTCGGGCATATAGCGCAAAACGCAGTCCCACGGGTAGTTAAAATACGAGCGCGAGCAGATTTCCCGCCCGGTTTGGTCGCCCTTTGTGCCGAGGCGCGCCGTGCCGTGCTCATTGGCCGATGCGTGGATAATCATGCCGGAGCCGATATAAAGCGCGGTATGGCGCGCGCAGTTTAAAAGCACATCCCCGCGCAAAAGCCCCTCGCCCGTTTTGAGCGTCACTTCTGCCGTCACATCGCGAAAGCCGTGGCGCAGCATATCCCCGCGCATATCGCCCGTATATGTGCATTTAAGAGGCACTCCGGCAGTCTGCCACGCGTGAATGACGAGGCTGCTGCAATCATAGTCAGGCCCCCAGCGGTTTTGCTGGTCGTAGCCGTGGGCGGGGTCGGCGGCAATGGCGGCAATCTCCGCCACGGCCTTTTCTACGGTAATATTGCTTGCCATGCCCGCCCCCTTTACTCCAGCCATGCCCTGTGCAGCCTGAAGTTGACGGGGCGCGATTCCGTGGTTGAGCCGTTGGTGACAACGACAATCGCGATTTCATACAGCCCCGAAAGCTCGCTCACATCGAGCGAAAAGGCTTGGGGCGTGCTGGTGTTATTGTAGCAATTGGCGCGATAGCTGCTGTCGATATAAGAGCTGCCCGGAGTACGCACACCGAGCGTACAGCTCGCCGTGGCGCTGCTTGTTTCAACGTGGATGCTGTTCACCCCGGTGAGGTCTACGGAGTTTCTTATGCCGAGGGAATAGCCGCTTTGTCGGGATATCGCGTTTGCAGTGGAATTTGCCGTGGTGAAGATGCTGTTATCCTCGCGCGTGAGGGTGGGATAGATGTTATAGGTGCTGCTGTTAAGAGTTGTCGCGTACCCGTACCAGCCGCCGGTAAAGCCCGTATACTCATTGCCCCTGTCGTAAAGATGTACGAGCCAGTTTTCCCAAGCGCTGTTTATGTAGCTTTTTCTCTCGGCAAGCTCGTTCCACTTGGAGGAATAGTACTGCCACGCCCTGTAAGGGTAGAGTTCAAGCTGCTCGCCCTCTACGGGCGCTATGGCAATGTGGCACTTATCGCTGTTGGTCTCTATCCAAATGTCGCCGTGCGCGGGGTCTTTGGGCTGGTTGCGGCCAATTGAGATATCCCCCGCCGTATACCTATTATTGACCCACATGGTGTTATTCTGCGCCGTTTCGGGGCAGGTTGAGGCGGGTAAAACGCTGTAATTGAGCTTTGCGCCCATGCTGAGAGAAGCAAGCTTCGTGGCGATCTGCGCCGGGGTGTAGAGCGCGGTTTCGCCGTTTTTAGCTCTGAGTGCGTCTGCAATCGCCGCATAGTGGCTGCTGTCGGTTGTAATTATCGCCATTAATAGCTCACCTCGTCTCCGCTCGGCAGTGCGTCAAGCACGGCGTTGACTATTGCCGTTTGATCCTCTGCCGTCCAATAATCCGTACCGCGCACGGGGGTATGCCCGGCCTCTCCGGTATCGCCCTTGTCGCCCTTGAGCGCAGCTATCTGCACCGAAGTGAGATCATCAAAGGTGAAAGTATCGCCCTTATCGCCTTTGTCTCCTTTCGCGCCCTGTGCGCCCGTTGCGCCGGTAGCGCCCGTGTCACCCTTATCGCCTTTCTCGCCGCGCTCGCCGGTCTCTCCCTTGTCGCCTTTCAAGGCCGCAAGCTGTTCAGGCGTGAAATCGGCATAAGTAAAGGCCGCGCCCGTGTCGCCCTTATCACCTTTAGCACCTTTCTCGCCTTTCTCGCCCTTATCGCCCTTAGCGCCGTCAGTGCCGTTTTGTCCGCTGTCGCCTTTCTCTCCCTTGAGGGCGGCGAGCTGCTCGGGCGTGAAATCAGCGTAGGTAAAGGCCGCACCTGTTTCGCCTTTATCGCCCTTTTCGCCTTTCTCGCCGTCCTTTCCGGCCTCGCCTTTTTCGCCCTTTAAGGCCGCAAGCTGCTCGGGCGTGAAATCCTCATAGGTAAAGGCTGCGCCCGTTTCACCCTTTGCTCCCTGCAAAGGGCCGTTATTGACCCATGCAGCCGTGGCCGTATCGTAGATGTAGATATCATAAGGTGCGCTATCCCCCACGCCGTAGGCATCGCCCACCGAGGGTGCGGTTACGGCTGCGGAAAGCGCCTCGGCGCTTTGGTAAAACCCGCGCACGGTGAACGCCGCGCCCGCATCGCCCTTGTCGCCCTTTTCGCCTTTCTCGCCCGGCGCGCCGTCTTTACCGTCTATACCGGTCTCGCCCTTCTCGCCCTTTAAGGCTGCGAGCTGTTCGGGCGTAAAGTCGGCATAAGTAAAGGCAGGGCCTATCTCGCCCCTGTCGCCCTTTTCGCCCTTCTCGCCCGGTGCGCCGTTTGCGCCGTCCGCGCCCTTCAAGCCAGAAAAGGTGAGGGCAAGGATTTTCCCCCTTGCGTCCGCTTTCATCTCTGCCAAGGCGCTCGGCGCGCCGGAATTTGCGTCCACGGTCACCTCGCACGCGCTTATCCCCGCCGCGTCAATGTCCTCAAGCGCTCTTTTCGCCTCGCTCACAAGCGCGGTAAGCGCCGTGGCCTCGGAGGAAGAGGACACTTCCTCGTCCTCTATCGCGGTTTCGTAAATGACTAAGGCAAATTTCGGCGAGACGATAAGCTCGCCGTTGGCATCGTATATGCGCGCTTCGCACTCGGCGCGCCCCGGCGCGGCAGTGGTCTGCGCCGTGAGGATATAATGGATGCGCCCGTTTTTGAGCAAGCAGCCGTTAAAAAGCGTTGTGCCGTCCGGCTTTTTCGCGGCGAGCACGGCGTATGCGCCCTCGCCGGGGTCATAAGGCTTGCCGCCGCTTAAAAGGGCAAGCACAAGCTCTCTCCCGCTCTCGCCGCGCCGCACGGACATACTCCCTTGCGAAACGTGCCTGTCGATTTCAAGCGCGATATGGTAAGTGCTTTTGTTCATGCCGTTTCACCTGCCCTTTCAGCGTGAAGCGCCGCTTGTTATGCCGCGCTTTTTAGCCTCGGCGGGGGTAGAGCCTACTCTCGCCGCGCCGGATGTGCTCGTGCTCTTGCTGCTTGTCTTGGTGCTTGCTTTGCCGGTGCTTTTCGAGCTTGAAGTGCCGTATTCCTTTTCCCAAGCCTTTTGGCTTCTCTCGCCCCAAGCGCCGTCCACGGCGATGTTGTAGCCCTTGTTTCTCAGCTCGCGCTGAACCACGGCGGCATCTCGCCCGTCGGGCGCGGTGTTGGGATAATAGGTCGTGCGCTTGGAAGAGGACGAAGAGGCGGCGGAAGAAGCGCCGCTTGAGGGCGTAGTGCCCGTGAGGGTATAGTAGCGCTCTATCGAGATAAGCCCCATTGCGTAGGCCGCCGAGGGGTTGGAGGCTATCCAGTATTCGCGCATTTTCCCGGCGGTCTCCGCGCCGTAGAGGGCGGCGTAGCCGTCGAAATCGCCGTATTTGGCGCGCGCCGCGGCTTCGTTCTGCGCGCGCTGATATTCCTTGTCCTTCTCCTCGCGCTCACGCTCCAGTTCCTCCTGCTCGCGCTTGTAGGCAAGCTCTTGGGCGTTGTTGTAATCGTCCATAGCATCGGTGTATTCCTTATACTCTCTGTCGCGCAGGCTCTCGGTGATGTCATAGCGCTCGCGAAGCGCGTCCCCCTCGTCCTGATAACGCGAGTAGGCCAGCGTATACAGCTCCGGCACGACAGCGCCCAGCTTTTCAAGATACGCATCGTAGCTCTGCCGCCCGACATTCTCCGCATAGCTTGAGCCGTAGCCGCCCGTGAGGGCAGCGGCCCGGCCGATTGTGTCGCGCATGGCGAGCCGCCCGCGGCGGATATAATCGTCCCTATACTGTTTGTACAGTGCGTCCGAATCCGCCTCGTATTTAAACTCGCCGCGCGAAGAAAGCTTATCGTATAAATCGCCCAGCTCCTTTTCGTAGCTTGCCTTGTATTGCGGCTTTGTCAAGGTTGAAGAGGAATAGCGCGTGATATTTTTATCCTCGTTGTACATTTCTTTTCTCCTTTTTATATTCCTGTGTGCCACGCGCCCAGCGCGTACACTCTCGGCGACACGGCACGCCACGCGTTTTGCGTGTAAACATAGCCCTCCGCCGCTTTAATCTCTCCGTTTACGCAGATATGCGCCGCACCCGGCTCTTCCGGCGGGATAATGTGCACGGTGGTTTTAAGCTCGGAATCGGCGGTGAAGCTTCGCGTGAAGAGGTAATAATCCTTCCCCGCCGTAACTTCTTGGGTGAAATCATAATCCGCCGGGTCGCCGGTCATTATTTCGCCGTGGGCATATACCAAGGGGCTTGTGGCCTCGCCCGTAGCCTCGTCCACGCTGTCTATCTCGCTTAAATACCCCAGCACGGCAAAGGTTTCGTCAATGGTGGTGTCGCTTGTGTAAAAGCGCGCCGTGCCAGAAAAGGCAAAGCTTATTTTCACCGTGGCGTATTTCCCCTTGCCGAGCGTAAACGCACGCGTCACGGCGGTCTTTGCCCGCGTATATGTGGCCGATGCTCCCTGTACCCAGTTCTTTTCGCCCGGAGAGAGCGTAAAGCTCACGCTGCCGCTCATCGCCCCGCCGGAGCACACGGCAAAAACGTAATACGTTTTCCCCTTATCCAAAACCGTGGCCGTGAGGTAGCCGTCGGTGTCAAACTCGCGCAAAATGCTCTTCGGGCGCCCTGTGTACTCGTCTATTTCGGGGCTGTCGGAAAAGAACAAATGTGAAGTGGCGCTCTCGCCGGTGCTCGTTACACGTATGTCCGTTTGACCCGCGTAAGAAAAGCTCATCGTCAGCCGCCCGACTTCGCCCACGCCCATCGTCATGGTGAAGCTCTTTTTCGCGCGGGCAAGGTTATAGTGCGTGCCGAGGTCGCGCAGCGTAAACGTATCAAAGCCCACGCCCCCGGTGCTCCCGCCCGTGCCGGGTATCGTGCCTGATAGGCCGCCCGTAATCGCGGGGGTGCGCGTGCCGGTTTGGTAAGTGTCGCTCCAGTTGCCGGTGGCATAGTGATAGATTTGGTTTGTGCCGTAGTTTTCGTATTTGACGGACGAGGTGAACCAAAAATACAGCCATTCCGGCGAAACGCTCATTGCCGGGAACGCGAAGGTCAAATAATGCCCCACGTTGCTTGCCGTGAATTCCACAGGCCCGCTCATCGCCGCGTATCCGCCGGGCGGCGCGGCAATTGCCGCGTTACCGCCGCCGGTCGGGTCGGACGTGTATAGATAGCAGCAGGCCGAAGAGGGGTTGCCGGACGAGAGGGGATTTACAAAGTTTGTGCCGACGGCAAGGGCGTAAAGCGCCGTGTCGGCGCTGTCGTAGTGCGCCCGGGCGCGGTAGACCACGCATTTATCTTCATTGGCCGCATAGTCCGCGCCGGAAAGCGCCCGCCATGCGCTCCACGCGCCGCCGCTTCTCGCGCACTTTTCAAGAGGTTCAAAATACCCCATCGCGTCCTCACTCCTTTAGCTTAAAGTATAGCTGTCCCTCTACGGGGTTTTGCACCGCCTGACCTGGCTCGCTCGTACCGTAAGCCCCCTCGCCGAGTACGGGAACGGCGGTATAAAGCCGCCAGGACGCGGCCACCATTACGGCGTTTGTCGCCGTGGGTGCCATGCCCAGACCTATCGCCGTGCCGTTTTCGTTGAATTTCATCGCCCACTGTTGGTGGTATAGGCGCACGGTGTATTTCGCTTCCCCGCCGACTGTGTCCGTCACGCGAAGATGAACGGTGTAGCTGTCCCCCGTGAGCGCCCCGCCCAAGAGCGTGGGGCTTGCCCATTTATCCGACCATTTGCCGCTTTCAAAGCTCGGGAGCGTGCTTTCCGCGCCTATGCTGCCGCCCGTAGGCTGAATGCTTGCTTTGACGGCGGCGGTGTTATTCCCGCCGAGCGAGGTAAAGCTGCGCGTGGCACGAATTTTGATGTACGCGCCCGCCTCGTCCGCTTCCCCCGATGCATTGCAGCGCGCGGCCTCGATTTCGCCGAGGGACGGCGGCACGTAGGCCACCGGGGTGATGTTTACGCTCACGCTGCCCTCGCGCCCTCGCGTGTCCGTGACCGTGCATATAAGCGTGCAGGGTTCGTTCACCGTGCCTATGTCTATCGCCGCGCTCGTGCTTTTCACGGTTTTGCCGTTCACGCTCACGCCGTAAGAGGCGATCTGTGCCCCGGCGCACGCGGCGAGGCTGATTTTACTCGCGTCAAAGCTCACGTTTATCCGGCTCACAAGGGCTATCATCTCACTAAACCCCGCTGTCGTGCCGCTGTTTACGCTTGTGACGCTCACTGCGCTTTTATCCGCCTCCGGGTGCATTCCCTCGTCCGCCGTCAGAGTGAAATACGCCGTTTGTATTTCGCCTTTGGGCGTGGTGCACGCTTCCTCGGCATAGCTTTGCACGGCAAGGTCTATTCTTATGCTCTTCTCGCTCGGCGCACCGGATAACCACGAGCGCGGGCAAACATGGCTCAGCGCCGAGGAAAACGGCGAAGAAACGCCCAAAAGCGCACCGTTATAATAAAAGCTTGCCTTGTGCCAGCACCCGCCGGAGCGGTTCATTATCACGCTCACGGCGCTTTGCGTGCTCACCTGCGCCGAAACCGAGTTTATTTGGGAGTTCGGCGGCGTGTAGCTGCCGGATAGGGTTATTACGGGCGCGGTGCAGTTCCAGCCGGTGTAGTATTCTGCGCCCGCCGTGGCAAGGTAGACGAAGATATAATAGCTCGTGCTCCCGGCCAGGTTGAGATTCTCTGCCGTCATGGTGCAGCCGTAGCCGGTTTGCGATGAATAGCTCATGTAGCCGAGGGTCGAATCCGGCGTTTGCGCGCGGGCGTTTGCATACGCCGAGCCGGAAGTGCTTATCTTAAAGCCAAAGCCCTGCGTCCCGGCGTTGTGGCCGTTATATATACCGCCGAGCGTCATCGTCACGGACGATGCGCCCGCCGAGGGCGTTACAAAATCATAGCGCACCACGTAGTTGTTCCCGCCCGTGTAGCCGCCCCAAGCGGCGCTCGCGCCTATGCTCGCCCCGTTTTGAAAAAAGTTTACGCCCATTATTTCACACTCCCGTATATTTAATGCCCAAGCCGCCCTCGGCGCTTATCTGCCACGCCGCGCCGATTTGCAGGGTGTTTTCCACCGCAACATTGGCTATATGCAGCATTCCGTCCACGGAGTTGTACCACCCGCGCCTGTAGCCGTTTATCCAAAACTGCCAGCCCGTGGCGGTGTATAGGCCGAAGGTCTGCCCGGAAGCGAGGGTATAATAATTAAGCCCGTCCGTGCCGCGCTGAATCTGCCCGGTGAATTGCAGGCTCTGCGCAATGGCTATGCCCGTCACGGTCTCGCCCGTGGCAGGGTCTACAACCAGCCCTCGGCGTATTTCGCCGTTTATATCGGTGACGTAGCTTTGCAAAAGGTCAAGGCTTTCCCTGTTTGCCTCTAAGCGCTCGGTGTAGCCGTAGCTTTCCACAACGCCGCGCGCCGAGGATGCAATTTGGGTTTCTATGTTCTCCGTAAACGTCCCGAACTCCGACCTTGCAAGAAAGCTTTCGCCGAGCGTGGCAATCTGCCCGTCCGTGTAGCTTTGCGCGCCCTCTTTTGTCGCTTCTATGTCGCCGGTAAGTCCGTCTGCGGTTTTTAATATCAGTTGGCGCAGTGCCGCCGCGTTTTTGCGCACTTCGTCCGTGTCGGCTGCCGTGCCGCTCGCGCCGCTTGCAACGGCTGTCGCCCTTGCACTGCCCTTTACGGCGGCGGGAGCGAGCGCGGAATACGCCGTGGGTGCGGAGGCGGCTGCATTCAGCTCCGTTGCCATGCGCACAAGGTAGGCGCGCAGCGTTGCAAGCTGCTGGGTCTGTGTGCCCGTCAATATGGGCGGCAGTTCATACATTTTTCCTCACCCCTCGCTCACTTCCCGCGTCATGCTCATCAGGCGCATCTCGCCCCGTCCCTGCAAGCGGATGCGCGCATGGTCGCATCGGCGCAGTCGAAGCGGAATGTCGGCAGAGCCTGCCGTTTTGAGCCTGACGCGCCCGGCGTACTCCCACACCCCGGCGGAATCGTACTCTACATACACCTCTATTTCCGCCTCGCGCTCCATCCAGGCTCGGAGCATTATGCGCCGCAGGTACTTCTTCTCGGCGTATTCGCACATGAGCATACCCGTCTCGGCGTACCAGTCTATTCTCCCCTCGCTCTCGCCCGCCGTGCCGAGCATGGCATAAAGGGTATTTCCCGCAAGGCAGTATAACTCATTATCCACCCTTGCAAAGCTGTCCGCGCGCAAATCGTCCTCGCGCGTCCAAAGCCCTTTTCCGGTATCAAGCACGAATAAATTGCTCTCGCCGGAGGAATTGAGCATAGAGATATAATATCTTCTCCCTATCGCCCCGGCCACGGCGGCGCTGTAGCGCTCATATCCGAGCGCGGCGGAAACGCTTTCCGGGAATGACCCCTGATAGGCGCATACATCGCCGAGAGATTTATAATAGAGCGTTTCGTTCACCACAACCAAGCTCTTGTGTGAGCCGCGCTGAACGCCCCGGCACACGGTTTCGCCCACCTCGTGCGCACCTATTGAAGAAACGCTCACACGGTGGATGCAGTTTTCTTTGAAGAAAAGCGGCGTGCCGAGGTAGCTCACCGCGCCCGTAAACACCCCGTCCGAGCCTACGCTCGCTCGCCACGAATCGGTAGAAAGCCCCATGTACTGCTCCCAGTTTTTAAAATCGCCGAGAGCGCAGCAGTAAAGCTCGTTGAGGTTTTTCTCTCCGTCATTGCCGTAGCGGCAGCCCCACAGGCGATTTGCGCATTGGCATACAAAGTCCATGTCCGGCACAAGGCGGCTTATGCTTATTTTCTCGTTCTCAACGGTCTTTTTATTAAGCGGCTCGCCCGCGATTATTATGTAATCGCGCTCATTTTCCCCTGCCGTTCCGTCATTGCCGCCGACGAGGTGCAGTATCTTTGACCCGTTTGCCGCCGCCGTGCCGCTCCCTTTTATCGTAACGCCGTCATACTGCTTGAAAGCAGAGGGCAGCTGCCCTTGGGTGGTAAAGGTAAGCTTTGTGTATACGCTCTCCGTCTCCACCCACATCTTCATCGCCGCGCTGTAGCTTTTGAGCTTGTTTTCGCTTGTATCTATCCACCAAGCGCCGTCTACGGGGTTTTTCGGCTCGCTCTCGCCCTCTTCGGCCTCGGGATACTCCTCGCCGAGGAGCGAGCACATCGCATACTCCACGCTCCCCTCGTACTCCCACTTGGCTTCCATGCTGCCGTAATCGGCGGGGTCTTGGGTGTTATAATAGAGCTTATCCGGGAAAATGCAGATATACGCGCCCATGCTCACAAGCTGCTTTTCTCCCGCGCGCATCCCCGCAAGGGGCGTAGCTGCGCCGTTATAATAAAGCGTGCCGCCGTCAATATAGGCAAGCGCGTCCTTTTCTATCATGCCTTGGGGCGCAGTGAGCTTTTTCACCCTGCCGCGCCGCGCGCGCACCGTGAGCAGCGGATAGCTTTCGCACGAGAGGTTTTTCATGTCGTAAAACGCGCCCTCGCTTGTCCGCAAGCGCCGCTCATACCCTAAAAACGCGCTCACGCCCTGCCTTTTCACGCTTTCCTTTCCCAGCCTTGGGTACAGCATTTAATCTCTTCTCCCCTTTTTCTCCCGACCGCCCGGCGGTTTTGCTTTTCCGCCGAGCCGCGCCGGGTTTATTCAGTAATACCGCTTTTTCGTGCCGCACGGCATATGCGTGCGGTTATAATAGCTTGCAAACGCGCCGTATACCGCCGAGTACATGGCGTTTGAGTTGTTGTAGCGGTCAAACTCTCCGTTTGCGTAGTCCATTTGCGCCTCCAAATGCCTCAAATACGCCTCGTCATAGGGCGCGGGTATCAAAAGCTTTGTGTCGGGGGGTGTGCTCTCGGTGTATTCGGCAAAGCGCACCCATTCCCCGCCCTCGTGCGTGTTTATAATCTCCCGCGTCACACTGCCGTCCAGCGCCGACAGCCACGCAAGCTTCTGCGCGTAGCTGAAGCTGTTGGGGCGCAGCGCGTCCGCGCGCGCTATCGCCTCTTGAAGCGTCATATCAGCGGCGGCACTTTGCCGCGTCCTCGAATGCCGCGATGGTTTCCAGCATCATCTCGCGATTTTCCAAAACCTCCGCCACGCATTCGGGTACTTCCACCTCTACCCCGCGCTTTATAAGCCAGGTGCGCTCGTTTATCCCCACGAACACATCTTCCTGCTCGCGGCGCTCCTTGGGCAGTCTTATCTTGATGAGCTTTTCGCCCTTATCGTTTCTCTTTGCCATTTTGCTTTGCTCCTTTCAGACCGTATCGCATCAGTTGGCCTTGGCGCTCTTGGAAAAGCGCGGCGAAACGCTTTCAATGCGCACAAGGTAGTTTTCAATCAGCATTTCCGCCGTCTTTATGGCTTTCCAGCCCACGGAAGAGCGCTGATCCAAGGGGTCGGCCGCGCCCGAGGAGCCACGCTGCTTGACGATTATCTCAAGCCCGCCGCCTGTAACCTCGGTTACGCCGTAAGCGCCGTCGCCGAGAATGAGCGTGCCGAACACGGCAAGGCCGTCCGCGCCGCCCTCGCCGGGATAGATAACCGCATTGTCCGCAACAGTGCCGAAATCGGTTTCCTCGATGGTCAAAGTGTCTGCCGTGTTGGCCGTTACCTTGGCGCGCTTGCCGTTTATGAGGATATAACGCCCGATGAGCGCATCAGGGGCTGCCTCGCCGCCGTCAAACTTAAGCTCCGTCACCTTGCCGGTGTAGCCGGAGGCGTTGTTGATCAAGAGGGTGCGGGCGTTTGCGGCGAGGTCATCGCCGGCGTAAACCTTAGCCTCGGTCGTCTGCACGAAGCGCACGCCCGCAAGCTCGCCGATTTCGCCCTCGTAGAGATTTTCGGGGGAAGCGTACTTGTGCGCGTCTATCCACTCCTTGTCGCGCATGAGGTCATAGGCCACATACGGGTGGATTATGCCGACATATTTGCCGTTGATAGTGGGCGCATTCTGCGCGCGAAGCTTGGCCACGGCGCGCTGAATAAGCTCCACGGATATTTTGCAGTCGGTATCGAGCGCTTCGCGCTTATCCACCTCCTGCGCGCCGCTGTCTGTGAGCTTTTCGGCGTAGATAACGTTTGTGCCGGAGTGCATAACGTTTCTTACCACGGTGTCAAGCGTAGCCCCGGCTTGACGGCCGAGCAGCTTTGCCGACTCCAAAATGGTGTTATCCAGCGCCGTCAGCTCCAGCATATCCGACTGGGTTATGTAGTCGCCGTACTGGCTCACCGTGGCGCTGACGGTACTCACGGAAAGCTGCTTGCCGTCCGGGGTTACGCCCTCGGTCAAGGGTGTGGTGGCCTTGGCAAGCGGGGCAAACTTGCGAAACTCTATCACCTTGCCCCCGTTTGCGGGAATGGGGCGCTTTTGGCCGAACTGGTCGTGGACGAGGTTTGCCTGCGCCTCGTCAATAAGCGCCATGTCGTAAAAGGTTTTCATCTCGGCGGAAAGCCCGCCCATGTTGGTGGTCTGCACGTTTTCGTTGTTCATTTAGCTTCTTTTCTCCTTTTTTGTTTTGTTTTTTCAGGATTATCTGAAGGGAAACGATGATTAAGTCGTCAAGAGCGGTCGGAGAGAGATTTTGTTGCAAATTGAAAGCAAAAAACGCAGGAATACTTTGTGTATTTCAAGTTTTTCTGCTGATAAGTCGCACCAAAAGATCCGCCGAACGCCGAAGGCGGCTTATTCAGCGTTTCCTTAAAGCGTTATCTTCTCGCCTCGTGCCACGCGCGCGATAATCTCTTTCCTCGCGCTTTTGGACATATTGGCCGCGTCCTGCTTCACAACGGCGGCGCTTTGCGCGCTCAAGCCGCCCTCGCGGGGTCTTGCCGCGCCGGAAAGTATGCTTTGGATGAGCTTTTGCTCCATCTCCTTGGCAAGCGCGCGCATAATGCCCTCGCGGTTTACAAGCTCATAGGCGGCCTTAATGCTCGCCCCCGAGCGCAAAAGCTCTTTGAAATCGTCATTTTTAAGCTCGGCGGCAAGGTCAAAATCGGGGTACTGCGCGCGCACGCGCGCACACTGGCTCAGCCAGCCGTTATAAAGGCGGGCGGCTTTTTCTCTTCTTTCAGTCTCCCCGGCCTCGTCTCTCTCCCCGGATATCTCCGCCTTTGCTTTGCTTCGCTTTTCAAGCGCTTTTTGCACCTCGGCTTCAAACTCGGTCTTAAATTCGCCCTCTATGAGCTTTTGAAACTCCGCTCTTTTCTCCTCGGCGGCATTCTCCTCGCCGCCGAGCGCAGCGGTCACTGCGCGCTCATTTTCGCTTTCCTTTGTAAAAGGTTTATCCATGCTCTGCTGTCCTTTCTGCCGCGTAAGCGGCTTATTTCTCTCATGCGGGGATTACGGCATCCGCCGTTTTCTCGCGTGCTCGGCGCGTGCTTGCGCTCTCGCCGCCTTGCGTTGAGGGTGCTTTCACCTCGCGCGGCACGGCGACTTTCTTCTCCGCCGTCTCGGCATCTACTGCGGGCATATCCCCCGCAAGAGCGCTCAGCATTGCCGCGCGCCGTGCCTCTTCCTCGCGCTCGCGCTTTATCGCGGCGTTTTCGGCGATTTTCGCCATGACGAAGTCTTTCCTGTCAAAGTCCATCATGTCAAGGCAGCTCAAAGCCGCGTCCGCGCGCTCGGGGTCAAAAAACCCGGCGGCGTAGAATTGCAACGCAAGCTCGTTTTGGCTCAGGCGCGAATAGGGCGAGGCTTTCACCGCCGTCACGCACACATCGAACACCGGCAGCCGCGTCCCCATTTCAAGACCCGACACCTCGCCCAGGCTCTGCGCGCGCAGGCGCTCATTCGAGCAGCTTATAAACTTCATTCCGCCCTTTTGCCCCATGATGCGAAAATACCTCGGCACATCGTAAAACTGCCGTATAAGCTCTATCACCATCAGCACCAAGCGCTTGTACGCGCGATAGGCGGCCTTGCTCGCGTCACGCGAGAGCTTGCTGCCCGCTTCCTGCATTGCGGCGATTGCCGCGGCGGCGGTAGCGCCCCCGGTCGTGCCGCCGGACGAAACATCGCGGTTGCCGGTGGTCTCTTTCAGCTCGTCAATCTTGTTGTTGATAACCGTGACGTAGATGCTGTCGAGCGTATTTGTGCGCACGGGCATAATGCTGTCCTGCCCCAAAGCGCCGTCCACGTGTACAAAATCCTTTGTCACATCGCCGTACTCCTCTTCGTTCACGCTCCCGTCATTTCGTATGAAATGGCGCGGCTTGCAGTTGAAAAGCATATTCTGCATTATCGCCTGATCCCCTCGGTCGATGAACTCCTGCGTGTTTTTGCCCACATCGATGTACCCGAAGCCGCAGGGCGTACCCTTTGAGCGAAAAAGCGGGTCAAACACAAAGGGGTAGAGCCCATGGTCGTACCAGCCGGTGTCGCAGGGGGCAGCGCGCTTTACGTTGCCGAGCGCATCGTAAATAGGCTCTCGGTCATTCTCCGTGGCGTAAAGCACTTCATTTTGCCCGGCGATGAACTTGCAGTAATGCAGCACCGTGCGCCCGCCCTGTCGCTTTTTGTAGTACCAGTCCACGACTATGCTTTTGCCCGTTGTGTCTACGCTGTCATCGTAGATGTACCTTGCCATGTCTGCGGCGGGGGCGGCGAGCTTGCCGACAAGCTGAGGGTATTCTTCCTGCAAAATGTCGTTGTCGCGCAGGCTCACGTGGAAAAGGTTTCGGCTGTGCTGAATATCCTGCACGCCGCTTTCCCAAAAGAGGTTTATAACATCGGTTTGCACAATGTCTATATCCCCCAGCCCGTTGAGCTTTTCCGCATCCCAAAACACGCCGTACACGCCCGTGCCGGTGATTAGCTTATCGTCCATAACGCCGGAATACACGCTTTCAAAGTCGCACCCATCCAGCACCACCGGCACCACCGCCGTCAGCATTTCCGCTTCCGCCTCGTCACCTTTCTCGCGCGGCAGTATGCTTGCCGAGGGAAACGCGTCCATCGCGTCCGCGTGCTTGTTGGCAATGGCGTTAAAAAGCCACGCAGAGGCAGGCTCGGGCTGGTTAGTGCGCTCCTTTTTCCTCAGGCACTCCCACTGCCGCAGCTTATACCATTGCTGCGCCTCGATAATGCGCTTTTCGAGGTTTGCCTTGCCCGCTTTGTATTTCAGCAGCAGCGCATAGGCGGCGGCAACCTCGTTTTCGCCGATAGGCAGGCGCTCATGCTGCATTTCATCCGCGCCGATTTCGTTTTTCTTGTCAGTCATTAATGATCTCCATTCTCTCCCTTGCTCGCGTTTTGCCGAGTGTGCCGGGGTCTATGTCCAAAAGCAGCTTCAGCCCCGCCGTATTGTCGCCCCCGCACTGCGCCTTTCTCGGCTTTATCGGGCGCGACATGAGAAAATACCGCGTCTCGTCCGCGATGTGATCCTCTCCGTCGCTGTCCAAGTCCTCTACCCGTTGCTCGTCATACTGCAAAAGCGGCAGCGTGCGGATAAAGGCGGTGCAGTTTTTGAAAACGTACATCATCGGGTAGCCCGCCTCGTCAAAGGCAAGGCGGTAATGAAGCTGCATCCAGCCGGGTATGCGCGCATTGTCCCCGCGCGTAAAGTGTACCCCGTGCTTTGCCGCGCACTCGGCTATGCTCTCCCCGGTGGAAGCGTCCCATATCGCGGGGTCTGCCACGCCCGAAATGCGCTTGCCTTTCAGCCAGCGTTGCTCCCGCTCGGTGCGGGCAATCTCGGAGAATACCTTCTCCGGTGTCCAGCGCACGCCCTCGTTCGCCGTCTCCGTGCAGCCGTACATTTCAAGTATGCGGTACGCCACGCCGTCATAGTCCACCGCCCACCAGCCGCAGGAAAAGGGTCTGTGATATCCCCAGTCGAACGAGCGGTATATCCGCCAATCCTCCGGCACTTCAAAGGGGTCGATTACGTGGGTATAGCGCCTGTCGGCATAGTGCTCGCTATTATCGCGAAACTCCTCGAAAAACTGCCCCATGTGTACATCCCACGAGCCGTTGAGCCACGCATCCTTAAGCTTCGGCGGCAGCGCCTCAAGCTGCCGCACATAGTCAGGCTGAGCTTTAATAAGCGCTTTATTGTCGCGCACGCTCGCTTGAATGAAGCTGTATTCCTCCGCCCGCTCCCCGGCGTTGTAGCGCCTATCCACGAAAAGCCGCTTGACCCATTGATGCCCCACGCCTCCGGGGTTGCACGTGAGGTAGCACCTTTTCGGCATATTCTCCTCCGCCCCGCGCACGCACGCGGACAACACCCTGAACTGTTCTTCCGTGAGCTGTGTTGCCTCATCTATATACATCACGTCGCACTCCATGCCCTGGAAGTTGAGTAGGTCGGTGTCGTTTGCGCAGTAGCGGAAGATTATCCTGCTTCCGTTCGGCAGGGTTATCTCCTTGCGTGTGTCGTTATAGGTGTATGTCCCGCGCGGCAGAAGCGTCAAAAAGGGCTTAATGTGGTTTGCGTAAAGCTCGGGGTAGCTTCGCCTTATGATAAGCTGCGTCACGCCCGGATGCCTTGCGGCGGTGATAAGCGCGTTCACGCGCACCGCCCAGCTCTTGCCCCCGCCGCGCGCCCCGCCGTAGGCCACGTATTTATGCCCGTCCTCGAAGAAGCGGCGCTGCTTATCGTTGGGCGCGGGTATATCTATGTACGGCATTTTTCACCCGCCGCACTCGGCGTTTTTCTCGCGCCCAAGGCTCTCCGGCTCTCGCGGCGCGCCGCCCTCTACGCGGATTATAACCTCGCTCTCGCCGCCCTCTTCTCGCTTTTCCATCAGCTCCCGTAGGTCTTTGAGCGCCCCGGTAATGGCTTTGAGCACCTTGGGATCCTCCGGGCTTGCCGCGTTTATGGAGCTTTGTATAAGCGCGGCTACCGCGTCCGTCATGTCGTCAAAGCGCCGCGTGCGCGCGCTTTGGGCGCTTATTCTGTCATTTTCGTTCTCGGTTTTTCTCCCCTCCCGTCACGCGTACTTTTCCCACAGCATTTTCGCTATCCTGCATTCCTCCCATTTTGCGCAGCAGTACCTTGTCTTGTACTTTTCCGCGCTCCCGGCAAAGGCATTGTGTATCAGGCTATTTTGCTCCACGCCCTCGCAATAGATAATCCGTTTGTCCTCTGCCCTATAAAAAGGGCACTGCGCTTCATAGCTTACAAAATGTCTTCCCATGTCATCCCTCTTTCCCGGTCGGCCTTGCGCTCGGTTTTTTCGCGTTTTCGCAAGCTTTGTCATGCGAAAGTAATGTTTTTCTTTCCTTGCGCTTTATTAATCCTGCGCCGGCTCTTCCTCATCGCTCCAAAGCCAGCGCGGCAGAGTGGGCGCTTCGCCGCACTCTAAAAGCTCCCCGTCCTCTTCGCCCGTGGGATACCCCAGGCGCTCGGCCAGCCGTATGTATTGTGCATCCCGCAGTATAGTCAATGCTGCCTCCGCGTTGATGTTTTGTCACGTTTCGTGACTGCAAAAGCGTAAAAAGATTACAGGCGCAAGGCCGCGGCCCTGTCCCGTTTTTCTATTCGCTTTCTGTCACGTCTTGTGACAATCAGAGTGTAGCATTACCGCGCCCGGAAGTCAATACCCGCGCTGTGAGTTTCGGGAAATATTTTCTTTTCGCGCCCTGCTCTGCCGCTTGTCCCGGTTGCTTGCGCACGGTTTTTGCCCGTTTGCGCATTATAATTCATGCGCAAACAGGATTTTATCGCGTTTTCCGCACAAAATCCACTTTGCTTTAAAAAACTTCTTTACTTTTGTCACACTTTGTGATACCATGTGTTTTGAGATAAAGCAAGCTGACCCCGGTTTACCCTCAGCCGCCGCTGATTTTCGTTCAGACGAGGCAAAGCCCGCAGGAAATATTTTTTATGTTGCCGAGGGCTTTAACAAAGCATGAGCGGAAATAAGCAAGGCCGTATATCAGGAAGGTGTGTTAATAAAAAATGTCATATTTCAGCGATACGCTTATTCATCTGCGTAAGAAAGCGGGGCTTTCCCAGCAAGCCTTGGCCGAGGCCACGGGGCTTTCGCGAAGCGCAATAGGAATGTACGAAACGGGCAAGCGCGAGCCGGATATTGAGACGCTTCGGCTCTTGTCGGAGTATTTTAATGTCGATATGAACACGCTCACCTCTCCCGAAACCGCGCAGAGCGCGGAGCTTGCCGAGCTTTTGGAAGCGCTTCGCAACCGCGATGAAATGCGTATGCTCTTCAAGCTTGCCAAGGACGCTACGCCTGAGGACGTGCGCAAGGCCGTGAAAATAATCGAGGCTCTTCATAATGACTGATTATTATGTCCGCCTTGTCGAGCTTCCCATACGCGTAGAGGGCGTGACACTGCCCAATTCCGATGGGAGCTTCAGCGTGTACATCAATTCGCTTCTGCCCGATGAGCGCCGGGAAGAGGTTTTGCGCCACGAGCTGCGCCATATCGCTTCCGAGCATTTTTACACCGAGATGCCCGTGGAGTTTATGGAACGGCAAGCCGGGGGCGAGGCCGTCAACCTCGTGCTGCACCCGCCGGAGGGGCAAATGGTGCATTTCCCGAGCGAGGAAGCACTCGAGGCCTATGTCCGCCGCCTTGCCGCACAGGCGGGCGTTCGCGCCGCATGGCTGTGATGCATTCGCAGTATTATTCATGCGTTCGCAGTATTTTTAATGTGATAAATAGATAAAAAGCTCATTGCGCACTGAAAATGCGCAATGAGCTTTTGTTTATGCCTCTACTCTCAGACTCGCTCCGGTCACGGCTTTCGTGACGATAACTTTTTTGTCTATACGCTCTTTAAGCTCCTGCCTGTGGGATATCACGCCCACAAGGCGCTTGCCCCCGGCAAGGCGCGCTAAAAGCTCCGTTGCCTGGCGGAGTGACGCTTCATCGAGCGTGCCGAAACCCTCGTCAATGAACATCGCGTCAAGGCGCACGCCGCCGCTTCGGTTTTGCACAACGTCTGACAGCCCCAGCGCCAGCGCAAGGGAAGCCATGAACGACTCGCCGCCCGACAGTGTAGAAACATCGCGCCATTGCCCCGTGCTTTTATCCAGCACGTCTAAATCAAGCCCGGCCTGCGAGCGCATATCCTTTGCCGCTTCCTTGCACCTTAAAACAAACATCCCGTCCGTCAGCACCGTCAGACGCTTGTTGGCCGCCGCAATCACCTGCTTAAAGTAATATTGCTGCACATAAGCTTCAAAGGAAAGCTTCATCCGCCCGCTCATTTGCCCGGACACCGTGCCGTACACCTCGCTTATTACGGCGCGCCTGTGCAGCGCCGTCTCGCGCTTCGCCGCGAGCGTATCCAGGCGCTTTATCGCCCGCGCGTCACTTTCCTGTGCGGCGGTGAGCGCCGTTTCCGTTGCCGTCAACGCGCGCACACGCTCCCGCTTTTCCTCAGCCAACGTGCGAAGCGCCGCTGTGTCCTCTTCGGGCGCATTCTTTAAGCGCGCTCTTGTCTCCGCCGCGCGGTCGGCCAGCACCTTCTCCCGCTCACGCGCTTGCTGTACGCGCTTTTCCAGCGCCGTTATCTTCTCTTCCGGGAGCTTAGATGCGCTGTAGTCCTCTTCGCTTAAAAAGCCCTGCTCCCTTATCCCACGCTCCAACGCTTCCCGGCGCACGGTGAGCGCTTGCGCAAGCTCCGCCAGGCGCGCGTTCAGGCTCTCTTCCGCCGCCGAAGCGCGCTCTGCCGCCGCGCTTATTCTTTCGCCCTCGCGGTGCGCTTGGTCTGCTTCGCTTTGCGCGCGCTCTATCCGCGCCTTTACTTCGCCGCACTCCTTTTCAAGCGCCGCAGCATCCTCATCCCCGGCAAAGCCGAGCGCGTTTAAGCGCTCCGTGTCCGCTTCCAAGGCGGCTTTATAACGCTCGGCCAGGCTCGCCGCGGCTTTCAAAGCCTCTTCCGCGCGCCGCCGCGCCTTGTCCGCCTGCTCCACGGCCTCTTTTGTCGCGCTCTCGGCGCTCCTTTTCGCTGGTGCGGGGTGCTCTGGTGAGCCGCACACAGGGCAGGGCTGACCGGGCTTGAGGGCTGAAGCGAGTATTCCCGCTTGCTCGGCGTAAAACAGCTCGCGTAGGCGCGTATGCTCCGCGTCCAGCTCTCTTGCGCGTAGAATGCACGCGCTCACCTCGCCCTTTTGCCGCTCCAACGCGGCGCGCGTTTTATCGGCGCGCATGAGTATGGGTAAGCTCTCCGTCAGCGCGCGCAGACGCTCTTTCTCGTTTTCGCACTCTTTTAATGCCGCTTCCGCGATTTTTATTCTCTCTCGGCTCATTTTTAATTTGATTGCATTATTTTCTCGCGTTATCGCAGCATTTTTAATTTCGCTTTCGGTTTTTTCTTTCTCTCTTTCGCCTTGGCGCAACAGCGCCTCGGTCGATTCCAGTCTCAGCGCCCGCCGCGCCCGCTCGGCGCTGACGGCGGCCATGTCGTATTCGCTTTTGCGCTCCTTTTCGCGCAAAAGCTCCTTTTCAAGCGCAATAAGCGCCGCGCGCTCCTTCTCCGTCAGCTCTGCGCGCACAAGCGCCGAGGCGGCCTTTTCCCTCTCGCCCTCGCTCTTCTCGCGCTCGGCCTTTATCCGGGCTATTCTTCCCTTTCGCGCTTCCTGCCGTGCCCCGCAAAGCGCCGCAAACGCCCCCGCCGCGCGCACATCGCCCCGGCATTGTTCAAGCTCGGCGGCGTTTTCAAAGTCATCATCCGCGCTCAAGGACGCGCAAACGCTTTTGATTTGCGCATCTATCACAGCCAGCGTCTCGGCGCTCTTCGCGTCCTCTTCTTTAAGGCGCTGTTGGAGCACGGAGTATTTCCCCGTGTCGAAAATGCGCTGAAAAAGGCGCTTTCGCTCATCGCTCTTGGCGTTGAGGATTTTCAGAAAGTCCCCCTGCGCTATCATCACCGTCTGCGCAAACTGCCCGCGGGAAAGCCCCGTCAGCTCGCGCACGCGAGCGTCAACACTCTCTATCCGCGTCAAAACCTCGCCCGTCTCGCTGCATTCAAGCTCTGCATACGCGCCTTGCTTGGTCGTGCCCTCGCCGCGCTTTTTCGCGCGCTCGTATTCCGGGGCGCGCTTTATCCTGTATTCGCGCCCAAGGTGCTCAAAGGTGAACTCCACAAAGGTTTCCGTTTCCGCGCGCGCATAGTCCGAGCGGAACGAGCGCGCCGCGCGCCTGTCCTGCCCGCCGGAGGCCTCGCCGTAAAGGGCAAAGCTTATCGCGTCAAATATCGTGGTCTTGCCCGCGCCGGTATCGCCCGTGATGAGGAACAAGCCCTCGCTTCCGAGGCTTGCAAAATCCAGCTCCGTCAAGGCCGAGTACGGCCCAAAGGCCGACATTGTAAGCTTAACCGCTCTCATTCCCGCTCGCCCTCGCTTTCCTCGTCAAGCAGTCTGCGTACAAGCGCCAGCTGCTCCGCGTTCGGCTGCTCGCCGCCGTTTTGCAAGGAGAAAAAGTCGCAAAAAAGCTCCTCTACGCTTTTGTTTTCTATATTCTCTATCACCTGCGCCTCGCCCCCGGCGCGCGTTTTGGCGTTATCCACCTCAAAGCGCAGGAGATTCGGGAACACCGTAGTCGCGCTCACGCGCGCATCAGGCGGCACGATATCATCCGTCACGGTCACGCGCACATAATCCTCCGAGTACGGCATAGCGAGTATTTCGTCAAGCTCGCCGCGCACCTCGCGCACATCGTGCTTTGCCGCGAGCGGCAAAAGCGTGATTTTCATCTCGCCCTTTGCGCCCAGCTCCACAAGCGCGGCGCTTTTTTTGTGTCCGCTCTCGCTTAAAGAGTATTTAAGGGGCGACCCGGCATAGCGCACGCTCTCGCGCCCGACGCGCTGGGCGCGGTGGATATGCCCCAGCGCCACATAGTCAAATTCATCGAATATCCCCGCGTCCACATTCTCCACGCCCCCCACGCTCAGCTCTTCCGAGCCTGCCGCCTCAGCGCCGGTTATAAACTGGTGGCATATGAGTATGTTGCGCTTTGCAGGGTCTATCGGCGAATGGCGCAGCACGGCCTCAATCGCCTCTTGGTAAGTGTCTATCTTCTCCTCCGGGTAGCAGCGGCGGGCATTAATCGGCTTTATGTACGGCAGCAGGCTTATCACAAGCTCCCCGTGCTCATCGCGCAGGGTGTGCTGCTGCAAGGTGCCGGTAAAGCGCTCGGAAATATACACTCCTCGCGAGCGCACCAGCGCCGACAGATATGCCACGCGCCGCTCGGAATCGTGGTTGCCGCTGACGGCAAAAACGGCTATCCCCGCCTCGGCAAGCTTGGTTATGAACGCGTCAAACGCGGCCATCGCCTCGCTTTGGGGCGAGGAGCGCTGATAAACATCCCCCGCTATGATAACCGCGTCCGCGCCGTTTTCCACAGCGAGGGTGTAAAGCTCGTCCAATATATAAATCTGATCCTCCATCAGGGACATCTCGTGCAACCGCTTTCCCAAATGCAAATCCGCCGTGTGAAGAAGTTTCATCTTGTTCCTCCGCCTTTAATCAGTCCAATGCCGCGAAAACGCACCACAGCACGCCCAGCAGCAGCGGCTGATGCAACACATAAAGCTCCAGCGCCCGTTTGCCCAGCCATTCCAGCGCCTTGCACCGCCCCGCTTCAAAAAGCCTTGTCAGCCCCCGCTCGTGCAGAAAAGAATACGCAAAGTACCCGCACACGAAGAGAAACAGCCACGGGATAACCGGGAAATAATCCGCCGACAGGAATTCCTTGCCGGGGAAGCCGAGAAACGCCGTGAGGTAGTTTGCGTACAGCGCACGGGGCAGCTTAATAAGCTCGTGCCCTGCAAGGCCGATGTAGCCCTTGCCGATGTTCTTTGTCAGCATAAACGCGCAAAACGACCAAACCACGCCCCACCCCGCGCGACAGCGCTTCAATATAGGCTCGGCAGCGAGGCAGATAAGCTTTGCCGTGCCGATAAGCGTAAGTATTCCGAAAATAATCGCATTTTTCGGCATTACAAGGAGCGTTCCCACGGTGATGAGCGCGCCGAGGGAAAACACCGTCAGCGCGCGGCGCAAGCGCCGTGAGCCGAAATGCTGGCACACACCGGACACGAAAATAAACGTCCAGCAAATCCACTGCTGCCATATGTACGCCCCGGGGGACGAAAACCAAGGCAGCTTCACGCCGAAAATATACACGAGATCCCAAACCGCGTGGTAAACTATCATCACAAGCACTGTCAGCCCGCGAAGCTCGTCCAGCGCCGCATACCGTGTTTTTACCATAGTTATATCCTCTGCTTGCACTTTTTACGCTTTTGTATTAGTATAGTATATCATACTCGTGCGGATTTTTACACATAATTCACTCTTCGTTGAAAAAATATGTTATAGTTGTTTCTCCCCGCGCGAAATTTTACACCCGAAAGAATTATTGTCATGAGTAACTACTCGGATTATGAATATACAAGCGTTTCCGTCTCGCTCTCGCCGAGCGAGGCGCGTTCGGGCTGTCTGCGCACGCTCCGCTACCCCGGCGCACCCGCCCCTCTCGAGGTGGAGCTGCCCGGCGGTTTGGAAAACGGGAGCGAGCTTTATGTTTCCGCACCCTTTTTCGTTGATTACGGCAATATTGAAGAGCGCGAGCTTAAAATCCTCGTGCGCGTGGAAAAGCCCCGCCGGGGCTACGGCGCGGCGGCGGCGCTGCTGTTTGCGGCGGCGGGCGCGCTGTGCGTGTTGCTCGTTGTGTTCGCTCGCGATATGCGCCGCGACTCCGTCCCCTCGGCGGATATTCCCGTTGCCGTTCAGGAAAGTGACAATACCGCCCTCGCTGTGCAAACGCCCGACCCCACCCCCACGGAAGAGCCGCTGACCCTCGTTGAGCGCGAAGCGCGCACCCTCATTCCGCACTTTGAACAGCGCTACTACCTCACCCAGCTTGATGACCGGCTTTTGGAGAATTTCTGCACGCTTTATCGCACGGTCAGCTCTTTCTCCGCTAACTGCTCGTTCTCCCAGCCGCTCACTAAGGATGAGCTATCCAACCTCACCCTGCTTTTGAGCTACGAATGCCCGGAGCTTTTGCAGTTTTCCGGCTCGGAGGAGATCACCTTTTACAGCGATTCAAGCGGCAATGTCGTCTCTGCCCAGCTCCCGCTGGCGCTGGCGCGCGAGGAGTACGAGGCGCAGTACCGCATTTGCCAAGGCGTGGCGGAAACACTCGCCAAAAAGGCAGAGGGTATGAGCGAATACGAAAAAGAGCTTTTGGCCTATGACTATCTCTCCTCTAACTGCTTTTATTCCTACGATGCGCCGAACGCTTCCACGGCCTACGGCGCACTCGGCGAGCGCGAGGCCAAATGTGACGGGATAAGCCTTGCCATGAAGTGGCTTTGCGAGGAAATGGGCATTTCCTGCATGGTTATGGCGGGCAACACAGATGCGTCTCCCATCGGCCACGCGTGGAATGTTGTCTGCATTGACGGGACATATTATGACCTTGACGTTACCAATGACGTAAACTCCGATGATAGAGATTATAACTATTACGGCGCTTTCAATGTCTCGCGCTATTGGATACGCTCAAAGTACCCCCTTAACGCCGCGTTCTCCGGCTTTCTCATCGTCCCCGGCAGCGAGAGCATGAACATGAGCTATCACGCGCTTTCCGGCTCGTATGTGGAAGCGGGCGCGGAGTATGAACAGGCGCTCTTTGACCGGCTCAGCGCCCTTGCCGACGGCGAGGCCGCCTATATCCAGTTTGAAAGCTTTGACGATTACTCCGCCTTTGTCGCCTCTGTCAGCGATATTATGAGCCGTTGGAACGGCCTATCCAAGGGTAGCTTTAATTATTCCCTCTCCCACCTGGACGAGTTTCAGGTTTGCCGCCTGAGCATACGGTATATTTGATTAAAAATGCGCTTACATAGCACGACCCCCTGCGAAAAAATCTCGCAGGGGATCAAATCGTTTTATTTTGCTTTTTCTTCCGCGCTCTCTTCCGCAAGGCGGCGATAAGTCGCAGTGTATTCGCGCAGCTTCTTTGCAAGGCGCTTGTCGGCGCTGCCCGCTTTCATGCGCCACACCCAGTTGCCGTAAGGCGTGCCGGGTACGTTCATCCGCGCGCTGCCGTCCAGCTCCAGAATGTCCTGCATCTGCATGACGAAGAGATCGGAAGCTGTGCTCATGCCGGTGCGTATCATGCCCCAGCACCAGCCCTCATCGTCCGTGATGTGCATATAGCGCTTGGCGAAGGCTCTGTCCTCCTTGCCCGTTGAGCTGAGCCAGCCGAGGGCGGTGTCGTTGTCGTGCGTGCCCATGTAGCATACGCTGTTCCTGCCGCAGCGGTGCGGCAGATAGTCCGACTCGCCGTGAGCGTCAAACGCAAATTCGAGTATCTTCATCCCGGGAAGCCCGGAATCGGCCAACAGCTTTTGCACGCCGGGTGTGGTGTAGCCCAAATCCTCCGCGATAAACCGCAGGTCGGAAAACCACGAGGTCAGCACGCCCACAAGCCCCATGCCGGGGCCGGGTCGCCACTCGCCGTTTTTGGCGGTGTCGTCCTCGGCGGGAACTGCCCAATAGCTGTCGAAGCCGCGGAAATGGTCAATGCGGATTACATCATAGAGCCTGCGCGCCCCGTCTATGCGGCGTATCCACCAGCCGTAGCCGTCCTCGGCCATGCGCCCCCAGTCGTAAAGGGGGTTGCCCCAAAGCTGCCCGTCCGCGGTAAATGCGTCCGGCGGCACGCCCGCCACTTCCGTGGGTACGTTGTTCTCGTCCAGCTGGAAAAACTGCGGGTCGCTCCACACATCGGCAGAATCGAGCGCCACGTAGATGGGTATATCGCCTATGAAGAGTATGCCGTTTTCGTGCGCGTAATCGCGCAGCGCCTGCCACTGCTTATAGAATTCATACTGCAAAAATACGTAGAAGTCCACATCCTCGCAAAGCTCTTCCCTGTAGCGACAAACAGCCTCCTCCCTGTGCAGTCTTATCCCCTCATCGGGCCACTCAAGCCAGCTGACCATGCCGAACTTCGCCTTTACCGCCATGTAGAGCGCATAGTTTTCCACCCATGCGTTTTCGCGGCGAAATTGCGCCAGCTCTTCGCCCAGCACGGCCTTGCCGCGCTCGTAGGCACAGCGCAGCACCTTAAAGCGCACCTCGTATATCCGCCCGTAGTCCACGCGCTCCGCGTCCGCGCCCCAGTCGAGGCTTTTGTACTCGCTCTTTTTCAAAAGCCCCTCGGCCGCGAGCATATCGAGGTCGATGTAGTAGGGGTTGCCCGCAAAGGTGGAGAACGAGGAATAAGGACTGTCGCCGTAGCTCGTCGGCCCCAAGGGCAGAAGCTGCCAGTATTTTTGCCCGGCGGCTTTGAGAAAATCAACAAATTCGTATGCGCATTTGCCCATCGTCCCTATGCCGTACTTTGACGGCAGGGAGCTCATAGCCATAAGTATACCGCTGCTGCGGTTCATGGAAATCACCCGCTTTTAGTAAATGTATCAGCCCTTTACCGCACCGGCGGCAACGCCCTTGATGATGTGCTTTTGGCACGTCAGATAGAACACGATAACCGGGATTATGCTCAGGCTGATAAGCGCCATAGTCGCGCCGAGGTCAACCGTGCCGTAGCTTCCCTTGAGGTACTGAATGTGAATAGGTATAGTCATATACTTTTTTCTGTCGAGCACGAGGTAGGGCAGGAGATAGTCATTCCAAACCCACATAATCTCCAGCACACCCACGGAAATCATAGTGGGCTTGAGCATGGGGAGCACGACGGAGAAAAACGTTCTTATCGGGCCGCAGCCGTCAATCGCGGCGGCCTCTTCGATTTCAAGGGGAATGCTCTTGACAAACCCCGAGAACATGAACACTGCCAGCCCCGCGCCAAAGCCCAAATAGATGACGGGGATAGTCCACGGAGTGTTCAGCTTCAGCACGTCCGCCGTTTTCGACAGCGTGAACATAACCATCTGAAACGGCACAACCATCGAGAAAACGCAGGCATAGTAAACAATGCGGCAGAAAAGCGAATCCACGCGCGAAATGTACCACGCCGCCATAGAGGTGCACAAAAGGATAAGGAAGGTTGAAACCAAGGTTATAAAAAGGCTGTAAAACGCAGACTTGACAAAGGGATAGTCGCCGAAGGTAACGCCCTTGACATAGTTTGCCCAGCCCGCATTCGTTTCGCTGTTCGGCCAGCCGAACGTGTCGGTTTTTACAAAGGTGTTGAGCTTAAAGGAGTTGAGGAACACGAAAAACACCGGGAGAACGTACACAACGCAGATAATGACGAACATTATCGTCAGTGCCTTTTTCGCATTCCTTTCGCGGCTGAGAGAGTTTTTCATCACTGCTGTACCTCCTTCTTATGTGTTGCTGTGAGCTGCAAAAGACCGATAGATGCCACAAGGATGAAGAACAAAACCGCCTTTGCCTGTGCCGTGCCGCGCGCGTTTATATTTTGGCCGTAGAAGGTGTTATAGATATTCAGCGCAAGCATTTCGGTGGTGTGCACAG
>CAZGFK010000002.1:0-61236 GCA_964524815.1 uncultured Oscillospiraceae bacterium | reverse complement strand
CCGTCAACTGGTGCACAAGCTGCAAGTGCGTTCTTGCCAATGAAGAGGTTGTAAACGGCGTGTGCGAGCGTTGCGGCAGCGAGGTTGTCCGCAAGGAGAAGAGCCAGTGGATGCTCGCCATAACCAAGTACGCTCAGCGTCTTATTGACGATTTGGACGATTTGGATTATATCGAGCGCGTCAAAATCCAGCAGAAAAACTGGATAGGCCGCTCCACGGGCGCAGAAGTCACGTTTAAGACTACGGCGGGGGACGATATAGTCGTCTACACCACCCGCCCTGATACCCTCTTCGGCGCTACCTATATGGTTCTCGCGCCGGAGCATGAGCTGGTTAAAAAGTGGCAGAGCCTGCTTACCAATACCGATGCCGTCAACGCCTATGTCGATGAAGCCGCCCACAAGTCCGACTTTGAGCGCGCCGAGCTTGACAAGGAGAAAACCGGCGTGCGCTTAGAGGGCGTGCGCGCGATTAACCCCGTCAACGGCAAAGAGATTCCTATCTTCATTTCCGATTACGTCCTCGTCACCTACGGCACGGGCGCTATCATGGCCGTTCCCGCGCACGATGACCGTGACTGGGAGTTTGCCAAGAAATTCGGCTGCGATATAGTCGAGGTTGTCAAAGGCGGCGATATCGAGCAGGGCGCTTTTACCCTCAAGGACGATACCGGCATTATGGTTAATTCCGGTTTCCTTGACGGGCTCACCGTCCGTCAGGCTATACCCGAGATGAAAAAATGGCTTACCGAGCAGGGCATAGGCCATGAAAAGGTCAACTACAAGCTGCGCGACTGGGTGTTCTCCCGTCAGCGCTATTGGGGCGAGCCTATCCCCATTGTCAGCTGCCCCAAGTGCGGCTGGGTGCCGCTTGATGAAAGCGAGCTGCCCTTGATTCTCCCGCAGGTTGATTCCTACGAGCCTACCGATGACGGCGAAAGCCCGCTTTCCAAGATGACCGATTGGGTCAACACCACCTGCCCGCATTGCGGCGGGCCTGCCAAGCGCGAAACGGACACCATGCCCCAATGGGCAGGTTCCAGCTGGTACTTCCTGCGTTATATGGATCCCCACAATGATAAAGAGCTTGTCAGCAAAGAGGCCGAGGAGTATTGGGGGCCTGTCGATTGGTATAACGGCGGCATGGAGCATACCACGCTTCACTTGCTCTATTCCCGCTTCTGGCACAAGTTCCTTTACGATATCGGCGTTGTCCACACGGCAGAGCCGTATTCCAAGCGCACCTCTCACGGCATGATTCTCGGCGAGGGCGGCATAAAGATGTCGAAATCCCGCGGTAATGTCGTCAATCCCAATGACATTGTCGCTCAGTACGGCGCGGACACCATGCGTATGTATATCATGTTCATCGGCGACTTTGAAAAGGCCGTTATTTGGTCTAACGAGGCCGTCAAGGGCTGCAAGCGCTTCCTTGACCGCTGCTGGGGGCTTATGGATATTGCCGAGGACAATGCGGCCGTCTCCAAGAAGAACGAATCTATCATCCACAAGACTATTAAAAAGGTCACCGAGGATATAGACCAGCTCAAGATGAATACCGCCATTGCCGCCATGATGACTATGGTGAATGAGTTCTATGCAAACGGGCTTACCACGGGCGATTTGGAGCAGCTTTTGCTCATGCTCAGCCCCTTTGCCCCGCATATCACCGAGGAGATGTGGGAGCTTGAAGGCTTTGCCGCAAAGCACGGCAAAATGGCAATGAAGATGCCGTGGCCGGTGTATGACGAGGCCAAAACCGTCGATGCCGAGCGCCAAATGGCCGTTCAGGTAAACGGCAAGCTTCGCACCACCGTCACCGTGCCTACCGACGCTTCCGATGAGGCTATTCTCGCCGCCGCCATGGCCGATGAGAAGATTCAGCGCCAAATGGAAGGTATGCAGCTCGTCAAAACCATCGTCGTGAAGAACAAATTGATAAATTTGATCCTCAAGAGCGCAAACTGATTATTGACAAGTTGCGATAAAGTAGGTATAATACCTTTGTTAAACAGCCGATTGTTGGCCCTTGAAGCGCCGCAAGGTGTGTTTGGAGGGAGGGAAATAAATGTCTGAAATATATGTCAAGGAAAACGAGTCTTTGGACAACGCTCTTAAGAGATTCAAGAGAAGCTGTGCAAAGTCCGGCGTTCTGGCTGACCTGAGAAAGAAAGAGTACTATCAGAGCCCCAGCGTCAAGCGCCGTAAGAAATCCGAGGCCGCTCGCAAGAACAAGAATAAGCGTTACTATTAATTGTCGATTATTGATTTTTTAATCTTTGATTGTTAACTGTTAATTCGCTTATAAACAAACGCAAAGGACACCGCCGTGTATACGCCGGTGTCCTTTGCGTTGTTCTATCTCCCTCATACTTGCAGCAGCTTTGTCATTTCGCGGCGAAGCTGCTCTATTATTCGCTTTTCCAGGCGGCTGATGTAGCTTTGGGAGATGCCCATAATCTCTGCCACTTCCTTTTGCGTGTATTCCCTCCCGGACGGCAGCCCGAAGCGCATCAAAATTATGCTCTTTTCCCGCTCGGAGAGTGTGGCGATTGCCTGCATGAGCATTTGCCTGTCCGCGTCATCTTCCAAGGGGCGCGCCACCTCGTCCTCATCCGTGCCGAGAATGTCCGATAGCAGAAGCTCATTCCCGTCCCAATCGGTGTTGAGCGGTTCATCGAAGCTTATCTCTGTTTTCTGCGAGCTTACCTTGCGCAGATACATCAAAATCTCGTTTTCAATACATCGTGAGGCGTATGTAGCAAGCTTTATCTTCTTTTCGGAGTTAAATGTGTTCACGGCCTTGATAAGCCCGATTGTGCCGATTGAAATCAAGTCCTCAAGATTGATGCCGGTGTTTTCAAAGCGCTTGGCGATGTACACCACAAGGCGCAGATTGTGCTCTATCAATAGCTTTTTTGCGTCCCCGTCTCCGTTTTCCGCGCGCGATATCGCGCGCTCTTCCGCCTCGCGGTCGAGCGGCGGGGGCAAAGTGTCGCTCCCGCCGATGTAAAAAACAGACGGCGGCGTGAGGCCGAGAATAGTGAAAAGCTGCTCGCGGAGAAAGAAAATTTGCGGTTTACAAAGCATTTTTAGCTCCTTTCAAGGATTAATTATTATTTTCGGCATATTTATATTATCCCCTCGTACCCGTCCCCCTCAACCTCGGGGCTTATCGCGGCGAGAATTTCGCGCACCTCGCCCTCTATCAAGGTATGCTCCGGCTTGAACGCCGCCAGCATTCCGCCCCCGCCCACAGCAGAGTAAGGGATTAAGCGGAGCTTGCCGCGCAGCGCGTCAATTTCGGTCGCGCGCTCTATGAGCGTGACCGCGTCCGTATGTAAAACAGCGGGCGGCACATCGAAAAGCGGCGCGGCGGCGTGGGGGCAAATCACCATGACGGGAAGATTGCTTATCGGGTCAACAAGCCCGTTTCCGCTGTCAACCAGCGCGAAAAACTCGCTCTTTTTCCCCGCAAGGCTCAGCTCTGCTTTTACCCTCGGCCTATCCGCCGCCGCGCCCTGCCGCCGAAGCACCGCCGTCATCACCACGTAGCACGCCGCGAACGCGGCAACGAGCGCGCGCGTATCGAATGCGGGGCGGCCTCCGGCAAGCTCAATCGCCCACAAAAACCCGCCGAACGCGGCGGACACCGCCAAGAATATCAACGCGCATTTTACCCGCCGCGCCTCGCGATAAAAGGCGATGTACGCTATTATAAGCCCAGATATAAGCTTCATAACCGGGTGCGACAGCGCTCCCAGCCCCGGCAGATACACCGCCACCGCGTACACGCTCCCCACGGCGGCGGCGAGGAGATACCGCCGTCTTTTCAGCACCGTGCCGCAAACTTGCGCCGAGGCGAGGAGCAGGAGATAGTCAATGACGAGGTTAGTAATAAAGAGACTGTCCGCGTAAATTGTTTTCATGGTGAAATTATAGCGCGGCGGGCGGGAGATATTTTGTCAATTTGCAATTGTCAAAAAGGCCATACTGTGGTAAAATCGGAGCGGACGGATGTAAACGCCGCCCGTCTGCCAAATGTAAAGCGCGCGAAGTCCGATTTGCGCGCTGTTTGAAAAAGAGAAAGGCTTGATGCAATCATGTGGTTTTGGTTTGCGCTTATAGCACTGTTGTGCTGGAGCGGTTCGGACTTGTTTTCTAAAATCGGCTGTCAGGACGCAACGGATAAATACAGTCATTTGAAAATGGTCACGGCGGTGGGCATTGTGATGGGGCTTCATGCCGCTTATGAAATCTTTGTCGGCGGCGTGGAGATAAACGGCGAAATCTTGCTCACGTATCTGCCTGTTTCCCTTTTGTACATAAGCTCTATGGCGATGGGCTACCTGGGACTGAGATACATTGAGCTGTCGATATCCTCTCCCATATGCAATTCCTCCGGCGCTGTTGTCGCGGTTTTGACGTTTGCCACCGTCGGCATCAGCGATGAGCTTCCCGCGATGGCGCTTGTGGCCGTGGCGTTTGTGTGCTTGGGCGTTATCGCCCTCGGCATTACGGAAGCAAACGAGGATGAGGACTTGCGCCGCGCCCGTCAGGACGAATCCAACCACCACTATGCTAAAAGCTGGCTTGCCATAACAATACCTATTATATATTGTCTCCTTGACGCGCTCGGCACATTTGCCGACAGCCGCGTGCTGGAGGTTTTGAACGAGGATTCCGCAAACGTGGCCTATGAGCTGACTTTTCTGCTTGTCGGCCTTGTGAGCGCGGTGTACGTTCTCGGCGTGAAAAAGCAAAAGCTTATCCCCAAGCAGGAAGCGCCGAAGTATACGGGAGCAGTTTTTGAAACGATAGGGCAGTTTTTCTACATCTATGCCCTTGCCGACACCGAGCACGTGGCCTTTGCCGCGCCGATTATATCCTCTTACTGCGTGGCCTCTGTGATTTGGGGGCGCATCTTCCTCAAAGAAAAGCTTTCCAAGAAGCACTATCTTTCCATTGCGCTTGTCGTTGTCGGCATAGTGATAATGGGTATACTTGATATATAAGGAGAAACGCGATGAACAGCATTTATAAGCGTGTGCTGATAAAAATCAGCGGCGAGGCTCTTGCCGGGGACAAGAAAACCGGGTACGATTTTGAGTTTGTGTCGCGCGTATGCACGGCGGTGAAAACGTGCGTTGACAGCGGCGTGCAAGTCGGCATCGTCATCGGCGGCGGCAACTTCTGGCGCGGCGTGAAGGACGGCGCGGGGCATATCGAGCGCGTAAGCGCGGATCGCATGGGTATGCTCGCCACCGCGATGAACTGCCTAGCCGTGGCGGATGTTTTCAAGCAAATCGGCGCGAACGCGCGTGTTATGACCGCCGTGGATATCCAAGGCGTGGGCGAGCGGTACGATACGCAAAAGGCGATAGAGCACCTTGAAAACGGGCGCATTGTCCTTTTCGGCTGCGGCTCGGGTATGCCGTTTTTCTCTACCGACACTGCCGCCGCTCTTCGTGCGGCGGAGATAGGCGCGGATGCGATTTTGCTTGCCAAGAACATTGACGGCGTGTACTCTGCCGACCCGCGTCAGGACGCTTCCGCCGTGAAGTTTGACGAGATAAGCTATGACGAGGTTTTGTCCCGCCACCTCGCTGTTATGGACTCTACCGCGACAAGCCTGGCAATGGATAATAATATCCCCCTCATCGTCTTTGCCCTTGCCGACCCCGACAATATAGGCCGTGTCCTCGCGGGTGAAAAGCTCGGCACAAAGGTGATATAAATTCACAAAATTGCGTAAGACCATTCACAAAGAAAAATAAAAAATATGATAATATACCGGAGGTAAAACAATGTCTGATTATCAGGAATTTGAAAACAAAATGAAAAAGACCTGCGAGGCGCTCAACACCCAGCTTGCCACGCTCCGCGCAGGCCGCGCGAACGCCGCCGTGCTCGACCAGATTCAGGTTGACTACTACGGCTCGCCCACGCCTATCCAGCAGGTTGCGTCCATTGCCTCTCCCGACCCGCGCTCTCTGCTGATTCAGCCGTGGGATGCGTCTGTCCTCAAGGGCATCGAAAAGGCCATTTTGGCTTCCGACCTCGGCATTAACCCGCAGAATGACGGGCGTATGCTGCGCCTTGTGTTCCCGCCGCTGACGGAAGAGCGTCGTAAGGAGCTTGTAAAGCAGACCAAGAAGTACGGCGAGGAAGCGAAGGTTGCCATACGCAACATTCGCCGTGACGCTATAGACAAGTATAAAAAGCAGCAGAAGTCCTCCGAGATAACCGAGGATGATTACAAAATCGCCGAGAAGGACATTCAAAAGCTGACCGATGATTTCACCAAGGAAATCGACAAGATAACCGACAAAAAGGAAAAAGAGCTTACTGAAATTTGACAAGTCCGGAGGACAGCTATGGCTCAAACCATTAAGGCGGGGGAGCGGGAGAGATCCGGCCTCCCCCGTCACATTGCAATAATACTCGACGGCAACGGCCGTTGGGCTAAAAAGCGCGGTATGCCGCGCACGGCGGGTCATGCCGCCGGGGCGGAAACATTCAGGCAGATAGCCACGTACTGCAAGAATATCGGCGTGGAGTATCTCACGGTTTACGCCTTTTCCACGGAAAACTGGAAGCGACCCGAGGGCGAAGTGGGCACAATAATGAAGCTTCTTGATAAGTATCTTCACGAAGCCATTGCCACAATGGAGCGCGACAAGATAAAGATGAAGGTGCTGGGCGATGTGTCCGCCCTCTCTCCGGAGCTTCAAGAGGAGATTGCGCGCACGAACGAAATAAGCTCTCACTATGACGGCTTTCAGGCGAATATTTGCCTCAATTACGGCGGGCGCGATGAAATAGTGCGCGCGGCGCGCCGCTATGCCGAGGACTATGCCGCCGGGAAAGCCTCCGGCGAGCTTACCGAGGACGAATTTGCCTCTTACCTCTATTCCTCCGGCATTCCCGACCCAGATTTACTCATCCGTCCGGGCGGCGAGGTGCGCATTTCAAACTTCCTCTTGTGGCAGTGCGCCTACTCGGAGTTTTATTTCACCGATGTTTTGTGGCCGGACTTTACGCCCGATGAGCTTGAAAAGGCCATCGCGGTGTTCAATGCCCGCGACAGGCGCTTCGGGGGAGTGAAAAACCCGTGACCGAGCTTCAAAAGCGCCTCTTCGCCCTGCAAGATGAAAAGTACCGCGATTTCAATTCAAAGCTCGTGCCGGGGGTGGGGACTGCCTTTATCGGCGTTCGCACGCCGCTGCTTCGTAATCTTGCCAAGCACTATGATGAGGTTTTTCCCTATATCGCCGAGCGGCGCTTGGACGCTTGGACGCATAATAAGGCCATACAAAAGGCCTTGGAAAGCTACCGCGTGAGCGATGAGCATAAGGCTCAGCTTCGCGGGCTGATAATAAAGGAGAAATAGAATGCTTAAAGCTGTTTCAATATTGGGCTGCACCGGCTCTATAGGCCGCCAAAGCATAGATGTGGCCGAGCATATGCACCTGCCCGTTGCGGCGCTTGCCGCCTCGCGCAGTATAAAGCTTTTGGAAGAGCAGGCGCGCCGCTTAAAGCCGGAGTTTGTCGCGGTTTACGATGAACAGGCGGCAAAGGATTTTAAAATCGCCGTGGCGGATACGCCTATCCGCGTCGGAAGCGGAATAGGCGGGCTTATCGAGGCTGCAACGCTTGATAGTATCGATTGCGTTGTCACAGCCGTGTCCGGCGCTATCGGCTTAAAGCCCACCCTCGCCGCCATTGACGCGAAAAAGCGCATTGCCCTTGCCAATAAGGAAACCCTTGTTTGCGCGGGCGAAATCGTCATGCAGCGGGCAAATGAGCGCGGCGCGGAGATAGTCCCCGTGGATTCCGAGCATTCGGCCATTTTCCAGTGCCTCATGGGGCGCAAGCCCGGTGAGCTTAAAAAGCTTTTGCTTACGGGCTCGGGCGGGCCGTTTCGCGGCCGCGAGCGCGCAACGCTTGAGGATATTACCCCGGAAGAGGCCGTAAAACACCCCAATTGGAGCATGGGCGCGAAAATCTCCGTTGACAGCGCCACGATGATGAATAAGGGCTTGGAGTTTATAGAGGCTATGCACCTGTTCTCCGTTACGCCCGATGATATTCAGGTGGTTATTCACCCGCAAAGCGTCATACACTCTATGGTAGAGCTTGTTGACGGCACGGTTATTGCCCAGCTCGGCGCGCAGGATATGCGCCTGCCCATCCAGTTTGCCCTCAGCTATCCCGAGCGCGTGGACGCTGTGCGCGATGTGCTGGATTTCTATAACCTTTCCGACCTTTCCTTCTTCGCGCCGGATCTTGAAAATACACCCTGCCTGCGCCTTGCCATGGATGCGGCGCGCACGGGCGGCACGGCCGGGTGCGTCATGAGTGCGGCGAATGAAGAGGCCGTGCGCCTGTTCCTTAACCACAAGCTCGGCTATAACCGCATATATGACTGCGCCGCAGAGGCCGTGGAAACCGTGGGCGTAGTGCATACGCACGACCTTGACGATATAATCGCCGCGGACGCGGCTGCACGCCGCTTCGTGAAAGAAAAATACGGCGCATAATAGACTTTAGTTCAATACGCATTTAACCCTTGGGAGCATTTTTCTATGACATTTATCTATATCCTTTTTGCAATCGTTCTTTTCGGCGTGCTCGTGATTGTTCACGAGTTCGGGCATTTTGCCGTGGCGAAGCTTTTCAATGTGCGCGTTGACGAGTTTGCCTTGGGTATGGGGCCTGTGCTTTTGCGCTATAAGCGCGGCGAAACCGCCTATACCCTGCGCCTGCTGCCTATCGGCGGCTTTTGCGCCATGGCGGGCGAGGACGAAGCCTCAGACGATCCGCGCGCCTTTACCTCGCAAAGCGCATGGAAGCGCGCGCTTATCCTCGCGGCAGGCTCGGCGATGAATTTCCTTTTCGGCGTTCTTGTTTTGCTGTGTGTCTATTCCTCGGCCACGGCCTTTCGCGCGCCCGTAATCGCCGATTTTATGGACAATTGCCCCTACGAGGGAGCGGACGCTTTGCAAGCGGGGGATAGGCTTTTAAAAATTGACGGACGGCGCATATACCAGTTCAGCGATGTCTCTGACTTTTTATCCCGCGGTGACGGAACGTATGACATTGTCCTTCGCCGCGACGGAAAGCGCGTCACGCTTGAAAATTTCGAGTTTGTCCCCGTGGAATATGAGGGCGAAGAGACGAAGATGTACGGCATTTACTTCGGCTACGATGAGGCGACCTTTTTCAACACCGCGCGCTATTCGTGGAATACCGCCATGGAGTTTGGGCGCTTGGTGTGGATGAGCTTGGAGCAGATAGTCGAGGGTCAGGTTACGGTTAACGATATGGCAGGGCCTGTCGGCATAGTAAACCTTATGACCGAGACGGCGGAAGCCGCCGTGTCAACAAGCGCTGCTATCATGGATATTCTCTACCTCGGCGCATTCATCGCCGTCAACCTCGCCATTATGAATATGCTCCCCATTCCCGCGCTGGACGGCGGGCGCGTATTCTTGCTCATTGTGACATGGATAATAGAAAGCATTACGAAAAAGCGTCTTAACCCCAAGTATGAAGGATATATACACGCCCTCGGCATGGTGCTGCTTTTGGCGCTTATGGCCGTGGTTATGTTCAACGATATAATAAGGATAGTGACGAAATGAGCGATAAGAGAAACGAAACGAGAAAAATCCGCGTCGGCGGCTTGGAAATCGGCGGCGATGCCGCAGTCACGGTGCAGTCGATGTGCAACACCAAGACTTGGGACGTTGACGCGACCGTGGCGCAGATTAAGGCGCTTCGCGCCGCCGGGTGCGACATTGTGCGCATTGCCATACCCGACATGGACGCAGCGCGCGCCGTGTCGGCTATCAAGGAGCAGGTGGATATGCCCCTTGTCGCGGATATACATTTTGATTACCGTCTTGCCCTTGCCGCCGCCGAGCGCGGAATAGACAAAATCCGTATCAACCCCGGCAACATCGGGGGCGAGGAGAATGTCAAGGCCGTGGCCGATGAATGCCGCAAGCGCGGCATACCCATCCGCATCGGCGTGAACGCGGGCAGCCTTGAGCCGCGCCTACTCGAAAAGTACGGCCACCCCTGCCCCGAAGCAATGGTTGAAAGCGCGGCGGGACACGCGGCGCTTTTGGAGAAGTTTGATTTTAACGATATCTGCATCTCCATGAAATCCTCTTCTGTGCCGCTCACCGTGGCGGCCTATCGCCTTGCAAGCGAGCGCTTTTCTTACCCCTTGCACCTCGGCATCACCGAAACCGGCACCGAGTGGAACGGTACTATCCAGTCCGCTGTCGGCATAGGCACGCTCTTGTGCGAGGGCATAGGCAACACCGTGCGCGTCTCCCTCACGGCTGACCCCGTGCGCGAGGTGAGCGCGGGAATCGCCATTTTGAAAGCGGCGGGTGTGCGCCGGGGCGGCGTGCGCTTTGTCTCCTGCCCCACCTGCGGCAGAACGGAAATCGACCTCATCTCCCTTGCCAACAAGGTGGAAAGCCTTGTGCGCGATATGGATAGGGACATCACCGTGGCCGTTATGGGCTGTGTCGTCAACGGGCCGGGCGAGGCGCGCGAAGCGGATTACGGTATTGCCGGCGGCAAAAACAAGGGCATACTTTTCAAAAAAGGCAAGGTGCTGGGTACATACGCTTATGATGAGCTGTGCTCCGCCCTCATTGAGCTTATCGAAAGCGACGGACAGAACAAATGAGCGAGCAGCACACCCCGTTTCTAACCATTTTCCCGGAAGCAACGGCGCTCAGAGCCATTGCGGGCGGGCTTGAAAACGCATATGTGACCGATGTGAAAATCTCTTCGGGTGAGAAAGCCATGACGATAAAGGCATGGTTTTCTTCCATGCCCTCTCCGGCGGATACTACGCGCTTGGGCGAGCTTATTCGCGGCGTTTTCGCGCTCTCTTCCGTTGCGATTGAGGCCGACTATCCCGCGCCGAAGGCCGCACCCGCCGCAGCGAGCGGGTATTCTTCCGCCGGCGGCGGAAGCGCCAACAGCGCCCCTGCGGGCAGCGTTCTTTTCGGGCGCGCCATAAAGCAGCACCCCGTACCCATGAGCGCGGTTAGCCTTGAAGCCGGGCGCATTACCGTAGAGGGTGATGTGTTTGCCGTCACAAGCAAGACCCTGCAAAACGGCGGGGGCGTGTTATGCTTTGACATGACCGATCGCACAAACTCCGTGCGTGTTTCGCGCTATATGCGCGCAGATGAGGATAAAAGCGTTATAAGCTCTGTCAACGAGGGGGATCACCTCATTGTTCAGGGCGAAGTGACCTATTCCAAATATGATGATGATATTATCATTGACCCTCGCAATATCGTAAAAACCAAGAAAACCGTGAGAAGCGACAACGCGAAAGAAAAGCGCGTGGAGCTTCATTTGCACACGCGCTTTTCCGCCATGGACGCGCTCACAGACCCCGCCGCCGTTGTTGCGCGCGCGGCATACTGGGGTATGCCCGCCATCGCCGTGACGGATCACGGCGTGGCGCAGGCGTTCCCGGATATGTGGAAGGCCGGGAAAAAGCACGGCGTGAAGATAATATACGGCCTTGAAGCCTATTATTATAACGACATGGACGGTAACAGCGCCGTCACAGGCAAATCCCAGCTTCCCTTGGACGCGGAATTTGTCGCCTTTGACATTGAAACCACCGGCCTTAACGCCATGAATGACCGCATGACGGAGATAGGCGCGGTTATCTTCTCCGGCGGCAATATAATCCGCGAGTTTAACACCTTTGTAGACCCCCAAATGCACATTCCCGCCGAAATTACCAAGCTCACCGGCATAAGAGACAGTGATGTGACCGGTGCGCCCGATGAAAAAAAGGCGATGGAAATGTTCATGGCCTTTGTCGGCGACAGGCCGCTCATTGCGCACAATGCGCACTTTGACGTGGGCTTTATGACTGCTGCGGCCAACAGGCAGGGCTTGCGCTTTGCCCCCGTGTTCATGGATACGCTTGCGCTTTCTCAGGCGCTCTTGCCGGAGCTGAAGCGCTTTAAGCTGGATATCGTCTCTAATCACTTGGGCTTGCCGCAGTTTAACCACCACCGCGCCTCGGATGATGCAATGGTTGTTGCGCGCATGATGGATAAGTTTCTCCCCATGCTGCGTCAGCGCGGGGCGAAAACCGTGGACGATATAGAGCGCGTATATCATTCCATACGCCGCACGGATGTCGCCAAAACCCACCACATGATTCTCCTTGTCAAAAACCGCAAGGGCTTAAAGAATCTATACGAAATGATTTCCCAGTCCTATCTCAACCATTTCCACCGCACCCCCAATATCCCCAAGAGCCTGCTTGTGCAGCATCGCGAGGGCATATTGGTCGGCTCTGCCTGCGGCATGGGCGAGCTTTACGGCGCGGTGATGAAAGGCGCGAATCAGCGTGAGCTTGAAAAGATAGCAAAGCTCTATGACTATCTTGAAATCCAGCCCATTTGCAATAACGGCTTTCTCATAGATAACGGCACGGTGCGCGATAAAACCGTGCTTGAGGACTATAACCGCGTCATTGTCAACCTCGGCAAGCGCTTGGGTAAGCCCGTCATTGCCGCAAGTGATGTTCACTTTATGGACGCGCAGGACGAGCAGTACAGAAAAATTTTGCAGGCCGCAAAGAAGTTTTCCGATGCGGACAGGGACTGCCCCATTTTCTTCCGCACGACAGATGAAATGCTGGCCGAGTTTAAATATCTCGGCGAGGATACCGCTCGCGAGGTTGTTATTACAAATACCCGCGCAATAGCCGATCAGGTCGAGGAAATCGAGCTTCTTCCCAAGGAGCTTTTCCCGCCGAGAATCGAAAACTCCGCCGAGCAGCTTAAAACTCTGGTGTATGACAAAATGCACCGCATTTACGGCCAAAATCCCCCGGAGATAGTGCAAAGCCGCGTGGATGTCGAGCTTAAAACCATACTTGACCATAATTACGATGTTATTTATATGTCGGCGCAAAAGCTCGTTGAAAACTCCCTTGAAAACGGCTACCTTGTCGGCTCGCGAGGGTCTGTCGGCTCGTCAATTGTGGCGTATATGTCCGGCATAACCGAGGTTAACTCGCTCCCGCCGCATTATGTCTGCCCTAAATGCTGCCACAGCGAATTTGTCACGGACGGCAGCTTCGGGTGCGGCGCGGATATGCCGGAAAAGGATTGCCCCGAATGCGGCGAGAGAATGCGCCGTGACGGATTTAATATCCCGTTTGAAACCTTCCTCGGCTTCCCCGGCAACGAGAAAACCCCCGATATTGATCTTAACTTCTCCGGCGAATACCAAGCCAAGGCGCATAAGTACACCGAAACCCTCTTCGGCTCGGATCATGTTTTCCGCGCCGGTACTATCGGCACGCTTGCGGAAAAAACTGCCTACGGCTATGTGAAAAAATATCTTGAGGAGCGCGGCATACAGGCCAGCAAGGCCGAGGAAAACCGCCTCGCCCAAGGGCTTGTCGGCATAAAGCGCACCACCGGGCAGCACCCCGGCGGGCTTGTTGTCGTGCCGCAGGATAAGGACATTACCGACTTCTGCCCCGTCCAGCACCCGGCGGACGACCCCGACAGCGATATTATCACCACGCATTTTGAATATCACTGCATGGAAGATAACCTCTTGAAGCTCGACGAGCTCGGCCACGATGACCCCACCATGATCCGCATGATGGAGGACTTGTCCGAGCAGCTCGGCGAGCGGGTGGATGCAAAGGAAATCTCCCTTTCCGATCCCGAAACCATGTCTATCTTCACCTCGCCCGCTGCGCTCGGCCTGCCGGATGATGACCCCATCATCGGCAAAACCGGCTCTATCGGCGTTCCCGAATTCGGCACACCCTTTACCCGCCAAATGCTTGTCGATACCCAGCCCACGCAGTTTGATACGCTCATCCGTCTTTCGGGCTTTTCCCACGGGACGGACGTTTGGGCGGGCAATATTCGCGACCTTGTAACCGGCGGAATTGCCACGGTTAATGAGGCCGTGGGCTGTCGTGACGATATTATGATTTACCTCATCTCCAAGGGGATTGAGCCGTCCCTGGCGTTTAAGACAATGGAAGCCGTGCGTAAGGGCAAGGTGAAAAAGAGCGGGGAGTTTCCCGGCGATGCGGAGCGCTTGATGCGCGAGAAAAAAATACCCGATTGGTATATTGAATCCTGCCGCAAGATAGCCTATCTCTTCCCCAAGGCTCACGCCGTGGCGTATGTCATGATGGCGTTTAGAATCGCATGGTTTAAGGTGCATAAGCCTCTCGCTTTCTACTCGGCGTATTTTTACCGCCGCAGTCAGAAAGGCGGGTTTGACGCGCAGATGATGTGCGGCGGGGCGGACGAGGTGCGCCGCAAGATATACGAAATGCGCAAACGCCCCCTCACGGCAAACGAAGAGGATTTGCTCGTCACGCTTGAAGCGGTGTATGAATTTAATATGCGCGGGTTTGACTTTGCGCCGATTGACCTTTATGAATCGGACGCAACCCGCTTTCTTATCACGCCCGACGGCAAGCTTCGCCCGCCGTTCGTGTCTATCTCCGGCCTCGGCGAAACTGCGGCCATTGACCTTGCGCGTGTCAAAGACCTCGGCACAAAGTTCATCTCCGTTGAAGAGCTTGGCGCGGAGTGCCCCAAGGTCAGCCAAACTCACCTTGAAACCCTCCGCGAGCTTGGCGCGCTCGGCGATATGCCCGACAGCAACCAAATCAACCTCTTTGAGTTTTAAAAAGCCATAACGAACAGCCCGGACGGAACAAAACACACCGGGCTTTCGTCATATAAAATAACAAGGAAAGGGATAAAGCGATGAAAATAACATTTCTGGGTGCAGCGCACGAAGTCACCGGCAGCATGACCTATATCGAGGTCGGCACGAAAAAGGGCATTGTCGATTGCGGCATGGAGCAGGGAAAGAATCTTTTTGAAAATGAGCCTTTGCCCGTGTCCCCGGCGGAGCTGGATTTTGTTTTGTTGACCCACGCGCATATTGACCATTCCGGCCATCTCCCGCTCTTGTACAAAAACGGCTATCGCGGGCCGATTTACGCCAGCGCGGCCACGTGCTCCCTGTGCGAGATAATGCTGCGTGACTGCGCGAACATCCAAATGTCGGACGCAGAGTGGAAAACCAAAAAGGCCGCGCGCCGAGGCGAACCGGCGGTTGAACCTCTTTACGATATGGACGATGCCGAGGGCGCTTTGCGCCTTATGCACCCCTGCGCCTATCGCGAGGCCGTGCAGCTGAATGAAAGCGTCACCATACGCATGACGGACGTGGGGCATCTTCTCGGCTCAGCGGCGATTGAGGTGTGGCTGACCGAGGGCGGGGAGACGAGAAAAATCACCTTTTCCGGCGATGTCGGCAACATCGACCAGCCCATTTTGCGCGACCCGCAGCCCGTCAAGGAAACGGAATACCTTGTCGTGGAGTCAACCTACGGCGACAGATACCACACCACCGAGCGCGCCGACTATGTCAGCGAGCTTGCCCGGCGCATTCAGGCGGTGCTCGATCGCGGCGGCAATCTCATAATTCCGTCGTTTGCTGTCGGGCGCACTCAGGAAATGCTCTATTTCATACGCGAGATTAAAAATCGCGGCCTTGTTTGCGGCCACGGGGATTTCCCCGTGTATGTTGACAGCCCCCTTGCCATTGAGGCCACCCGCGTTTTTCTCCAATGCGATACCGACTTTGTGGACGATGAAATGCGCGCGGTTATCCGCTCCGGCGAAAACCCGCTTGTGTTCCCCGGGCTGAAGCTGAGCGTATCATCTGATGAATCAAAGACCATAAACGAGGATAAAACCCCCAAGGTCATCATTTCCGCCAGCGGAATGTGCGATGCGGGCAGAGTGCGCCACCATTTGAAGCACAACCTTTGGAGAAAGGAAAGCATGGTGCTCTTCGTCGGCTATCAGTCAGTCGGTACGCCCGGCAGAGCGCTTGCGGACGGGGCAAAAAAGGTGAAGATACTGGGCGAGGAAATCGCCGTCAACGCCGAAATTGACGTGCTGCCCGGCGTGAGCGGCCATGCCGACAAGGCGGGGCTTACCGCGTGGGTTAAGAGCTTTGAGAATAAGCCCAAGCTCGTTTTCGTAAACCACGGCGACCCGGACGCGGCGGACGCATTTGTCAAATCACTTCAAGAGGAGCACGGCTACACGGCCTTTGCGCCCTACAGCGGCACGTGCTATGACCTTCTTCGCGGCGAATTTGACCGCATTGCCGAGCCGAAGCCTGTTGAGAAAATCAAAAAGCGCACCGTCTCCCCGGCGTTTGAGCGCCTTATCGCGGCGGCGGAAAAGCTTCTCTCCGTGTGCCGCACTCTGGAAGGCCGCGCCAACAAGGAGCTTACGCGCTATGCCGAGCAAATTGAAAAGATAGTTTCCAAAATGCAAAACTAAGCTAAACCGCGCGGATAAAAAATAAATTTGTAAAAAAACTATATAATACAATAGTTTTCGTTGACGAATCGAAAACCGTGTGTTAACATAATATCGTTAGTGAACCGTGGGAAAGGAGATATGTCCACCGTGAAAAAACCCGCATTCAACGTAGAAAACGCAGTCGGCGACAGCATATTAAGCTACTCTCGCCAAGAGCTGTGCGAATTTATAATAAAGCTTTGCGAGCGCGTCAAGGCCGATGTCGGCGCGGGCGCGTATCACGGCGGCATTTATCCGGAAAACATCAGCCTTGATGCAAACGGCGCTCTCGCCCTGGGCGAAGCCAAGCGTGAGGACTGGACGGGGCAGGAGCTTCAATTTCTCCCGCCCGAGCTTTATTGGAATCATGCGCCCTCTCCCGCGTCCGATGTTTATTCTATCGGTATGCTGCTTTATTACGCCGTCAATAACGGCAAGCTCCCCTTTGACGGGGAGTGCAAGGATGCGCAGCTTCGGCGTATGGGCGGGGAAAGCTTCTCCGCGCCCACATCCGCCGGTCGCCGCCTCGGCGATATAATTGCCAAGGCCACCCGCTTTAAAAAGAATGAGCGCTATTCCAGCATGGACGAGCTTCGCGCCGTGGTTGAAAGCTGCCTTAAAAACCTTTATCTCAACGGTGCGCCCAGCGCCGAGACAATATTTAATAAGAACGATGACGATCTCAGCGAGCTTGAGCGCATGATGGTGGGTATCATCGAGCGTGACGAGGAAGAGCCCCTGCCGGAGCTTGAAGAGCCTGCGCCGGAGCTTGACGAGCCGGAAGAAGCCCCGGAGGAGCCTATAGAGCAGGAATGTGATGACGCGGCAGAGGAAGAAGCCGTTCCCGCCGCGCCGCAGGGTGATGATTTTTCCCTCGCTTCCGAGCTTGCGCGCGGAAACGCAGTGCCGGAAGAGTCTTCGCAGGAAGAGAATGCACCCGCCGCTCCCCGTGTGCCTAAGCTTTATGTAGAGAAAAACCCGGAGCTTGAACCCGTGGTTTTGAAAAAGCAGCCGGAGATAACCCCGGTTGTGCAGTATCCGCGAAATACAGAAAAGGAGCGTCGTATGGAAGAAGAGGTCAAGAAACGCAGAAGAAGACCCGTTGCGGTCATTCTCGTTTTGTGCGCGGTGCTTGTCATCGTTGCGCTGATTTTCAACCTTGTTATTAAGAACATTAATCGCAACATGGAAGAGCTTGCCGCGCAGAATCCCACCGCCGACGTGTCCGGTACGGTAACGGCCGAGCCTGCAAATGAGGATGACGTGCAAATCCCCGTTGAAACCGTGCTCCCCACGGCGCACGTTGTGCCCGAGGATGAGCTTCTGCCCATCTCGCCCGACTCCACCCCCTATGTCCCCGGTATGAGTGAAACCGAGAGCGAGCCTACCCCCGCCGCCGCAGCGGGCGAAAACGGCGAGCAGGAGCACCGCTATGAAATCATCGTTGCCGACATAAGCTGGACGGACGCGCAGAAAAAGTGCGTTGAAATGGGCGGGCATCTTGCCGTTCCCAACGATGCAGATGAGTTTGTCGCGCTCGTGGAGCTTTGCGAAAGCAAGGGGATAGACCGCGTTTGGATAGGCGGTCACAGAGAGAATAACGCCATGGTCTGGGAGGACGGCTCTACCGCGCCTTACGAGCAGTGGGCAAAGGGCGAACCCTCTTATGTCGATTCCTCCGACGGTGCGGCAGAGGATTACGTGCTCTTGTGGTATAATCGCGGCTGGTATTATAATGACAGCCGTAACGACCCCTGCGGCGAGTTCCCGCAGTGGTACAGCGGCCATATGGCCTATATCTGCGAATACGGCGGATAAAATAACACAGTGTGGTATTAAAAAAGCCGCTAAACTTAGCGGCTTTTTAACCGCGCCCGGAAAGAATTATCTGTGAGGTAGAGAGACTATGAAAAAGCTAATAAAAACGGCAGTTGCCGCGATAACGGTGTTGACGCTGTGTTTTTCCGCCTCAGCTGCGGCCTTTGCCGCCGAGGGCGACACCGCTGCTCTTTCCGACACCCCCGACACTGCGGCGACCGCCGCGCTCACGCCGGAAAGCCAAGCCCTTGCCGAAATGAGCATATTTGACGATGATGAGCTTAATTCACTTGTCGAAAATTTCATTGATACATATTCCGGCTATAATGTCAGACCCGAGCGCATAAGCTTTGCCCTGACCTACCTTGCCACGGGCGAAACGTGGTATTATAACCCCGACACATGGTATTACAGCGCCAGTATGTACAAAGTTCCCTTGATGATGATTCTTGCCCAAATGGAATACGAGGGCAAGCTCACGCAGGAAACGGAGATAAAAGGGCTTACGCTCAACAAGGCCGAGGAAAGCATACTCGTTTACTCCAATAATGACTATGCCCACCTCATGCTCAACTATCTCGGCACGGATCAGGAAGCGCGCGAGATGTACAAGCAGTTTTCTTCCCTGCCCGATGATTATTATCATTCCGATTTTGTCGATTACAGTTATTTTACCGTTCGCTTCATGAACGATGTAATGACGACCCTATATAATAACCCCGAACGCTTTCCCAATATCCTCGACTGTCTCAAGCGCGCCCAGCCCGTGGATTATTTTCATCTCTGCACCGATCCCGCATTGACCATTGCGCAAAAGTACGGCAGCTATAATGAGTGGAACGGCACAACGGGCATAATCTATCTTGAAAATCCGATTATCCTCACCGTCATGATCGAGCGTGTTGAGCGCGCGGAAGAGGTCATAGCGCGCGCGGCGCAAATGTTTGTGGACTATGCGCCCACACTTGATGCCCGCCTTGACGCTTACAAAACCGAGCGCGCCGAGGCCGAAAAGCTTGCCGAGGAAGCCGAGCTTGCCCGCGTTGCCGCCGAGGAAGCCGAGCAACAGCGCTTGGCCGAGGAAGAGGCCGCGCGCATAGCCGAGGAGGAGCTGCGCAAGGCCATGGAGCAGCAGGAAGCTCAAAAAGCCGCCGAGCGCGAAGCGCGGCGCGAGCTTTTGAAAAAAGCGCTTGTCGCAGTTGTGCTTGTTGCGGTGCTTACAGTATCCGCCGTCGTGGGCATTAAAAAGCTCAACGCGAAAAAGGCGGCGGCGTGTACAGGCCGCACGCGCTATGAAATGCGCAATGCGGCCGCTCAGAATGCCGGGCGCACTGCGCGCTCTTCCCGTTCGGACTATACCCCCAAACATTGATTATCCCGGAGGCCTACCCTTGAAAAAAAGATTGCTTTGTGTTTTTCTTGCGCTCTCTCTTGCGCTTTCCGCCGCCGCTTGCTCTTCAAGCGGGACAAGCTACGGTGTGCAGACCATTCAAACCCTTGTCGAGCAGGATTATTCCCTCGCTTTCCGCAACGATGACCCGATATATTACTATGTCACCGCCGCCTTGGAAACGCTTGCCGCCGAGGGCAGAGTGGATGAGCTTGCCGCGAAATGGTTCGGCGACAGGATTATAAACTTCAATAAGCGCGCCGAAGCGCTCTCCGAGCTTACCCCGCCCGCCGCGCAGGAATTTACCATCGGCCTTGATATTAACTCCTTCCCCATGGCCTATTTATCCAACGAGAGCTATTGGGGCTTTGACGTGGAGCTTGCCATGGCTGTGTGCGACCGCCTTGGCTGGACGCTGAAAATGCAGCCGATTGAAAAGGAGAATGTTTATATAGAGCTTTCTTCCGGCAATATCGATTGCGCTTGGGGCGGCATAGCCTTGAACGAAGAGGACATTGAAAACCGCCTGTATACCCAGTACGGCCCTTATGTGCATAATGACATTGTCGTTGCCGCGCGAAACGGGTCAAGCGTGTGGAACAAGCTTCGCTTGGGCGGGCGCAATATGGCGATGTGCTCCACGCCGGAAGCTCTTGCTGCGCTTGAAAGCGATAAGCACCTCATGCGCCGCTTGGGGCAGATAACCCGTCTTGCCGGCGGCACTACCGAATGCTTTGATTACCTTTATTCCGGCAAGTGCGACACCGTTTTGACCGACAGCACGGCGCTGTACTACTATAACTGCCATTAATACGAAAAGAATCTACAGCCGAGGCGAGGATTACCCTCCCTCGGCGCTTATTTTTGGTGCATATTTTGAGTTGACCTGCACACGGTTTAATGATAAAATAACGTGTCATATTATATATAAGGAACCAGTGAACTACCGTGTTGATGTTCATTGCTTTCTTTCCTGCGGCTGACCGAGCCGCCGATACGAGGAGACAATTATGTGGTTTTCTGATAAATGGCAGGATTTTGAGCTTATAGACTGCTCGCGCGGGGAAAAGCTGGAGCGTTGGGGCAAGTATTACCTTGTCCGCCCCGACCCGCAGGCGATATGGGAAACGCCTCGCCGAAATGCGCACTGGAATGACCGCGATGCGCGCTATAAGCGCAGCGAGAGCGGCGGCGGAAGCTGGGATAAGGGGCATTTGCCGGAGAATTGGAAAATTCATTACGGCGAGCTTACCTTTAACGTAAAGCCCATGAATTTTAAGCACACCGGCCTTTTCCCGGAGCAGGCCTGCAACTGGGACTGGGCAATGGCTAAAATACGCTCGGCGGGTAGACCTATAAGCGTCCTCAACCTCTTCGGGTATACCGGCGCTGCCACCGTGGCCTGTGCCAAGGCCGGGGCGAGCGTTTGCCACGTGGACGCGGCAAAGGGCATGGTAGCCTGGGGCAAGGATAATGCCGCTGCTTCCGGCGTGAGCGATGCGCCCATCCGCTGGATTGTGGACGATTGCGCCAAGTTTGTCGAGCGCGAGATACGCCGAGGCCGCCGCTATGATGCCATCATCATGGACCCGCCCTCATACGGGCGCGGCCCTGGGGGCGAGGTGTGGAAGCTTGAAACCAATCTCTGGCCGTTCGTGTCGCTGTGCGCGGGCGTTTTGAGCGATGACCCGCTTTTTGTCGTCATCAATTCCTATACTACCGGCCTTTCCGCCTCGGTTTTGAGCTATGTCACGGAAAGCATATTCACCAAGAAATACGGCGGCCGCTCCGAGGCTCAGGAGCTTGGCTTGCCGGTTACTGAGAGCGGGCTGTGCCTGCCCTGCGGCGCAACCTGCCGTTGGGAGCGTTGAAAGAGAAGCACGAGAAAAGATATGTCTATAATAAGCTTTAAAAATGTACATTATACCTATCCCGGCGATGAGCTTGAAAGCCTTTGCGGCATTGATTTGGAAATCGAGCGCGGGCAGTTTGTCGCGGTGCTGGGTCATAACGGCTCGGGTAAATCCACCCTTGCCAAGCACATGAACGCCATTTTGCTCCCCGATGAGGGGCAGGTTATCGTAAACGGCGTTGATACTTCCGACGAAGCGCGCCTTTTGGATATCCGCCGCTGTGTCGGCATGGTGTTTCAAAACCCGGATAATCAGATTGTCGCGAACGTGGTTGAGGATGATGTGGCCTTTGCGCCGGAAAACCTGGGTGTACCACCGGAAGAGATTCGCGCGCGGGTGGACGCGAGCTTAAAGCAAGTCGGAATGTACGACTTGCGCGACCATGCCCCCCATCTTCTTTCCGGCGGGCAGAAGCAGCGCGTGGCGATTGCCGGGGTGCTGGCTATGGAGCCTGAAATAATCGTCCTTGACGAGCCTACCGCCATGCTCGATCCCCAAGGGCGGCAAGAGGTTGTCTCCACCGTGACGCGCCTTTGCCGCGAAAAGGGGATGACAGTTGTGCTCATAACGCACCATATGGAAGAGTGCGTGGGCGCAGATAGGCTCATCGTAATGTCGAACGGCTCAATTGTTGCAGACGGTGCGCCGGGCGAGGTGTTTGCCGATGTCGCGCTCATGGAGCGCGAGGGCTTGACCGTGCCGGAGACAACGCGCCTTATCTATGAGCTAAACCAAATGGGCTTTAATCTCCCCATGGACGCGCTCACGGCAGAAGCTTGCGCCAAAGCCGTGGCACGCAAAATCAATTCTTAATCTATTTACCGTAAGAGGAAAGCAAATGTCAGATATCAAGGTGGAGGGACTGCGCCACGTTTACAGCGCGAAAACTCCGTTTGAAAAGGTCGCTTTGGACGGAATCGACCTTGAAATACCGCAGGGGCAGCTTGTCGGCGTAATCGGCCATACAGGCTCGGGCAAGTCTACCTTTGTGCAGCATCTTAACGCGCTCCTTGCTCCCACCGAGGGCAAGGTATATGTCGGCGGTAAGGACATAAACGAGGATAAATATTCCCGAAAGGCCGTCAAGGCGGAAGTGGGGCTTGTGTTCCAGTACCCGGAGTATCAGCTCTTTGAAGAAACCGTATATAAGGATATCGCTTTCGGCCCGAAGAACATGAAGCTTGACGAGAGCGAAATTGACGCGCGTGTGCGCGAGGCGGCGGGCTTTGTGGGCGTTGATGAAGCGCTTTTCGATAAATCCCCGTTGGAGCTTTCCGGCGGGCAGAAGCGCCGCGTGGCGATAGCGGGCGTTATTGCGATGCGCCCGGGCGTTCTCATCTTGGACGAGCCTACTGCCGGGCTTGACCCTCTCGGCTGCACCACGATAATGGAAAATATCCTCTCCTACAGAGAGAAAACCGGCTCTACCGTGATTGTTATCAGCCACAGTATGGACGATGTCGCCCGCCTTTGCGAGCGTGTGCTGGTTTTCGATAAGGGAAAGCTTTTGATGGACGGCGCACCTGCCGAGGTGTTTTCAGACCCCGAAAAGCTTATTTCCGTCGGCCTGTCCGTGCCTCACGCGAGCGAAATCGCAATGGCGCTTCGCGCAGAGGGCGTGGATATACCCAAGAATGTTTATACCCATGCTCAACTTAAAAATGCCGTGCTCGCGGCAAGGGGGGTGGGCAAATGCTGAAAGATGTTACGCTCGGCCAATTCTTCCCCGGCGATACCGTGGCTCACCGCTTGGACGCGCGCACTAAGCTTATCCTTGTGATAGTTTATATAATTGCGCTCTTTCAGGCTGTCGGCTGGGTTTCCTACGCCGTTGTTACGGCGGTAACGGCGCTTTGCATGGCCTTATCCCATATCGCGCCCCGGCACATATTCAAAGGCTTAAAGCCGATGCTTTTTATAATCGTGCTCACTGCGCTTTTGAATATCTTCTACACCGAGGGAACGCCCATAATCCCCGGCTGGATAATCACATGGGAGGGCATAGGCCGCGCCGTGCAAATGGTTTTGCGTATTGTCCTTTTGATTACCGGCACATTCCTTTTAACCTATACCACCAGTCCCATCGCGCTCACGGACGGCTTGGAAAAGCTCATGAACCCGCTGAAAAAAATCAAAGTCCCCGTGCATGAGATGACGATGATGATGAGCATGGCGCTGCGCTTTATCCCCACGCTCATCGAGGAGACGGACAAAATAATGTCTGCGCAGAAAGCCCGCGGAGCGGACTTTGAAACAGGCTCTCTTATTGACCGCGCCAAAGCCCTCTTGCCGGTTATGGTGCCGCTTTTCGTGTCGGCCTTTCGCCGCGCGGACGAGCTTGCCGTGGCTATGGAAAGCCGCTGCTATCACGGCGGCGAGGGTAGAACGCGCATGAAGCAGCTAAAGCTTGCTATGCGTGATTTCATCGCCCTTATCCTGTCGGGCGCATTCCTCGCGGGCATGATAGCCATGAAAAAATACGGCATATGACAAGAAACATTGCCCTGCGCCTGAAATATGACGGCAGTCGCTACCACGGCTGGCAGGTGCAGAAAAACGACATTACCGTGGCTCAAACGCTTGACGAAGCGCTCTCCCGCGTCTGCGGGCACAAGGTGCGCACTGTCGGCTGCGGCAGGACGGACGCTGGCGTTCACGCGCTGCGTTATTGCGCCAACTTCAAAACTGACAGCCGCATCCCCGTTGACCGTTTGCCCCTCGCCGTCAACGCGCAGCTTCCCGGCGATATTGCCGTTTGCGCCGCCGTGGAAGCCGAGGAAGGCTTTAACGCCATTTCCTCGTGCATAAAAAAAGAATATATCTACAAAATATTAAATAGTAATATCCGAGATCCGTTTTTGGAAAAGCGCGTTTGCTTTTACCCTCAGCGCTTGGATATCGACCTTATGAGCGCCGCCGCGCGCGCCTTTGAAGGCACGCACGATTTTCGTGCCGTCCGCTCGCTCGGCACGGAAACGAAAACCACCGTGCGCACCGTGCATTGGTGCAGGGCGGAAAAGCAGGGGGATATAATCACGATTTCCGTCTGCGCCGACGGTTTTTTGTACAATATGTGCCGCGCCATGGTCGGCACAATGGTGTACGCTTCCTACGGCAAGCTTAACCCTGCCGATATCCCGCAGCTCTTAGCCCTCGGCGACAGGCGCTTAACCGGGCCTACAATGCCCCCGCAGGGGCTTTACCTCAACCGCGTGTGGTATGAGGGCGCTGTGGGTGATATGTTTGCCGTGGATTGACAGGCGGATTACATTTATTTGTTCATATTTAAGTAGTATATTTTACAATGCGAATACATATAAAAGGTGATCACTTATGAAAGCTGTAATCGACATTATATTGCTGATAATAATAGCGCTTTGTACGTGGAACGGCTATAAGCGCGGCCTTGTCGGCGGCATTGCCGGGATACTCGCCATTATAGTCGCCCTCTTCGGCGGCAGCCTCTTATCCTCGGCGTACTCCCAAGAGGTTGTGCCCGCGCTTGAGCCCTTTGTAGACGGGTATGTGGACTCGCAGACAAACCGTGACGCGGTTTTGGAGATCATGGGCTACGGCGATAGTGACTATTCCGTGGAGGATATTCTCGCGCAAGACGGGTCGTTGAAGTATGACTATGCGTATGAGTGCATGGTGAGCGTCGGGTTTTATTCGCGCACGGCGGAAAAGCTCGCCGTAAAGGCAGTGGAGCTTACCGAACGCGATGAAATGGACATCACCGAGGCTATAGTGTCCGTTATCGGCGATACGGCCACGTTCGTGGCCTGTGCCGCGCTCGGCTTTTTGCTGATTCTCATTTTCCTTGTGGCCGTGGCTAACGTGGGCAATCTCTCCCTGCGTCTGCCGAACATGGAAAACCTCGACGAGATAGGCGGCGCGGTTGTCGGCTTTGCAAAGGGGTTTATCTATTGCGTGCTCTTGTGCTGGATTTTAAGCTTCCTCGGCATTGCCATCGGCAAGACAACTTTGGCCGAAACCACCCTTGCCCGCTTCTTCCTCGCCTTTGACTTTTTAACCTCGACTTTGCTTTAATATTTTTGTATACAGTCATTTCAGCCGTGACGCACGGCAGAACGGAGTAATAAATGCAGCCTACACTGTGTTCCCGCTGCGGCAAGAATGTCGCGGTGGTATTCATCACCAAAATCGAAAACGGCCAGTCCAAAAACGAGGGGCTGTGCCTTAAATGCGCCCGCGAGCTGCACATTAAGCCCGTGGACGATGTGCTGGAGAAGATGGGCATATCCGATGACGATCTTGACAATCTCTCCGGCGAGATGATGAGCGCCATGACCGGCGTTGAAGATCTTCTCGCCATGGATGGCGAGGAGCAGGGCGAGGATGACGGCAAAACCGCCACCTTCCCGTTTTTAAGCCGTCTTTTCGGCGGCTCGGCGGGGCAGAATAACGCCCCCAACGGCGCAGAGCCGCCTTTCGGCGCATTCCAAAACGACCGCCCCCATGCCGAAAACCCCGCACCTCCCAAGGGCAAGCGCAAGTTTTTGGATAACTATTGCATTGACCTTACTCAGCGCGCCCGCGAGGGTAAGCTTGACAGCATGATAGGCCGCGAAGAGGAGCTGGAGCGCGTTATCCAAATCCTCAACCGCCGCCAGAAGAATAACCCCTGCCTCATCGGCGAACCCGGTGTCGGCAAAACGGCGATAGCCGAGGGCTTGGCACAGCGCATCGCGATGGGCAATGTGCCCTATAAGCTTCGCGATAAGCAGGTCTTTCTCCTTGACCTCACGGCGCTAGTCGCGGGGACGCAGTTTCGCGGCCAGTTTGAAAGCCGCATGAAAGGCTTGATTGAGGAAGTACGCAAGCAGGGGAATATAATCCTCGTCATTGATGAGGTGCACAACATTGTCGGCGCGGGCGATGCCGAGGGCAGCATGAATGCGGCCAATATCCTTAAGCCTGCCCTATCCCGCGGCGAAATTCAGGTCATCGGCGCTACCACCTTTGCCGAATACCGCAAGCACATTGAAAAAGACTCCGCCCTGGAGCGCCGCTTCCAGCCCGTCACGGTCAACGAACCCTCTGTTGATGACTCTGTTGCCATTCTCCGCGGCATTGCCCATTATTATGAGGACTATCACGGCGTACAAATCTCGGACGAAATGTGCCGCCAGGCCGTGCTTTTGAGCGAGCGGTATATTACCGACCGCTTCCTGCCCGATAAAGCCATCGACCTTATAGACGAGGCCTGCTCCGATGTGAATTTAAAGGATGAGAGCATTAATTCTCTCATGCTCAAGGAACGCGAGCTGGAAAACGTCCGCTATGAGCGCGAGGGGCTTCAAAGCGCCGATGCACCCGCCGGGGTTGAAATGAACGACGAAATGCTTGATAAGCGCTATGCGTGCATAGCCGAGCTTAGAAGCAAGGAGCTTCGTCTCCAGCAGGAGATTGACGCGCTCCGCCATTCCGATAAACCCGCCCTCACGGTGGATAACCTTGCCCGCGTGATTGAGCTTTGGACGAAGATTCCCGCCTCGTCCATACGCGAGGATGAATATGAACGCCTTGCCAAGCTCGATGAGCGCCTTAAAGCGCACATTGTCGGGCAGGATGAAGCGGTGGACGCTGTTTGCAGTGCGATTAAGCGCTCCCGCGTGGGGCTCAAGGTCAAGCGCAAGCCCGTCAGCTTCATCTTTGTCGGCGGCACGGGCGTGGGCAAAACCGAGCTTGTAAAGCGCCTTGCTGCGGATATGTTCGATTCGCCCGAAGCGCTCATCCGCCTTGATATGTCCGAATTTATGGAGAAGTTCGCCGTCTCGCGCATCATCGGCTCGCCTCCCGGGTACGTGGGGTATGACGAGGCCGGGCAGCTTACGGAGAAGATACGCCGCAAGCCTTACAGCGTTGTCCTTTTTGACGAAATCGAAAAGGCGCACCCGGACGTTATGAACATACTCCTTCAAATCCTCGATGACGGCCATATAACCGATGCGCAGGGGCGCACCGTCAACTTTGAAAACACCGTCATTGTCATGACCACCAACGCCGGCAGCAGCACCAAGACTGCGTCCGTCGGCTTCGGCGGTACGCTCGGCGATATGACGCGCGAGCGCACCATGAAAGCCCTGAATGAATTTTTGCGTCCGGAGTTTATAAACCGCGTGGACGAGGTTGTCTGCTTCAATCAGCTCACGGAAGAAAACTTCAAGGGCATTGCCGCGCTCATGCTGGGCGAGGTGCGCGAGGTGCTGGCCGAGCGCGGCCAAACCCTCACGTGGGACGATAGCGTCATTGCCTACCTTGTCGAAAAGGGCTACAGCGCTTCCTACGGCGCGCGCAATCTCCGCCGCCTTATCCAAAAGGAAATCGAAGATGTTGCGGCGCAGCGCATTATAGACGCGCGCGGCAACAATGTGAACCAAATCGCGCTCACCGCGCGTGACGGCAAGGTGGAAGTGGAGCTTCGCGGCGACAATGAGGGAGATAAATAACCATGGGAACGCTTGAAATCATACAAGGCGATATCACCAAACAGAAAGCGGACGCGATTGTCAATGCTGCGAACTGCTCGCTCCTGGGCGGCGGCGGGGTTGACGGCGCTATCCACCGCGCCGCAGGGCCGGAGCTGTTGGCAGAATGCCGCACGCTCCACGGCTGCGAAACGGGCAAGGCCAAGATAACGCGCGGCTACCGTCTCCCGGCAAGCTATGTTATCCATACGCCCGGTCCCGTTTGGCACGGCGGCAGCCACGGGGAAGCTGCGCTGCTTTCCTCGTGCTATGCTTCCTGCCTCGCCCTTGCAAGCGAGAACGGCTGCAAAACCGTGGACTTTCCCTCGATAAGCACAGGGGTGTATCATTTTCCGCTTGACCGCGCGGCGAAAATCGCCGTTGACACGATACTGGCGTATTTAGCTACGCATGAGGAGATAGAGCGGGTGCGCATGGTCTGCTTTGATGAGCGCACCAAGGCTTCCTACGAAGCGGCGCTTCGCGCCCACGGAGAAACGGCATGAAAAAACGTATTGTAAAGCTTCAATATAATGCCCCCGTGGTGCTCTCTTTCGCGCTGATAAGCCTCGGCGTGTTGATTTTGGATTCGCTCACCGGAGGGTGGAGCACGGTTAAGCTCTTTTCCGTTTACCGCTCCTCGCCCTCGGATTTGCTTACATACCCCCGCTTCGTCCTGCACGTATTGGGGCACAGCGGGTATTCCCACTATATCGGCAACATGATGATGATTCTCGTCATCGGCCCAGCCCTTGAAGAGCGCTACGGCAGCCGCTGCCTCTTTTGGGCGATATTCATCACGGCGCTGGTTTCCGGCATGGTGCAGTGGCTCTTCTTCCCAGGCTCCGCGCTCTTGGGCGCATCGGGAATTGTGTTCATGATGATTGTCATGAGCTCTCTTGCCGGGATGAAAAACGGCTGCATCCCTATCACGCTCATCCTCGTTATGCTGCTCTACATCGGCGGAGAGGTAATAGACGGGGTAACTCTGCGCGATAACGTTTCTCAGATAACCCATATTGTCGGCGGCATATGCGGCGCTGTGCTCGGCACGGCTATGCGAAAGTGAAAAGGGGAGAGCTTATGCCGAATTTACTTATAAGCGCCTGCCTTCTGGGCAATAACTGCAAGTATGACGGCGGCAACAACGCCCTGCCCGAACCGCTTCTCACCGCCCTGCGCGCAAAGTATACGCTCATTCCCGTCTGCCCGGAGTTTTCCGGCGGGCTTCCCACCCCGCGCGAGCCGAGCGAGCGCGTAGGCGAGCGCGTTTTGAGCATTTCCGGGCGCGATGTCACGGCGGAGTATACGCGCGGGGCTGACATTGCCGAAGCGCTCTACCGGCGCTGTTCCTGCGTTGCTGCGCTCATGAAAGCGCATTCGCCCTCATGCGGCCGCGATGAAATATATGACGGCACGTTTTCGAGTACGCTCACACCGCGCCACGGCACGGCGGCGGAGCGGCTTGTTGCCCTCGGCGCAAAGGTGTATACCGAAAAGGAAGCCGACCGCCTTTTATGAATAACACGTTAATCTGAAATCGCCGTGGCGCAGCCACGGCGATTTTGCTTGACATATGCCAGTTCACTGTGTATACTTAACCGTACTAATCAGCGTAGTACGGACACGATAAAAATTATTCGTTTATGTTTCAAAAAACGCGAACTTTTTTTCGTTTCTTTCGTCTACAATAATAAGCGGGCTTTGCGCCCTGCGTTTGACCGAGCTTGCACATTATTTCGCACTGCGAAAAACCACCTTTAAGGAGAATAAAATGAAAAACACCGCGAAAAGATTGATCGCTCTTGCCCTTATGCTTGTCATGGCGCTGTCCCTTTGCGCCTGCGGCAACAGCAGCACCGGCGGCACGTCCGATAAGCAGCAGGAGGAAACTCCCGAATACATTTATAATACCGAGTTTAAACCTCTCCTCACCGATTCCGAGCGCAATTTGTACGCCCGCGTGTATACCGACACCGGGTTTTACGCCACCAACTATGAAAAAATCGGCGAGCGCGAGCTGAAGGAGGGCGAAGTCCTTGAGTACGAGGGTCAGCTCGATGTTTACGGCACTAAGATTTTCTTCGTTGAGTATGACGGCAAAATCAATGAGCTGACGGCTTATGCTTCGCTCAACCCCGATGAGCTTATTGCTTCCGGGCTGCTTTCCGTCGAAGGCTTTGACGCGGCCAACGTGCGCGATTATTATTCCGGCGCCGATGTTTATTCCCTCGGCGTTGCATCCGACGGCAGGCTTATCGCCGTGGAATCGGCGTATTTAACCTATAATAACGCCCCTGCCGATGTCGTAAAGGAGACCGAGGAGTATTATAACTATTATAATTACTCCAACGCCTATTTTGTCCGCACTCTCAACACGGACGGCACTGAGCTTTCCACAGCCCCCCTTGAGCTCGGCGAGGATCAGTATCTGTACGCTGCCAACCTCGTCTTGGACGAGAACGATAATATGGTTCTCTCAGGCGACGGCGGCGTGTTCGTCTATGCGCTGGACGGCTCTCTTGTCACCGCCATAACCGATGACTCCGAATCCGTATGGGTTGATTCCGTCTACAAGCTGCGCGACGGGCGCATTGTCGGCTTGCTGTACGGCGAAAACGGCATGGAGCTTCGCGTGATAGACGTGGCCGCCGGTAAATTCGGCGATACGCTTTCCATTCCCAATGAAGCCTATAACCTCGTTCCCGCCATGGGCGGCGAATATGACGCGTATTACTCCAGCGGCACGAATTTCTACGGCATTAAGTTTAACGAGGACAGCTCCGACTATACTACCGACAAGCTTTTCAGCTGGATTAACTGCGACATTAACGGCGACAATATAAGCCGCGTCCTCGTGCGCGATGACGGCAGCGTTATTACCGTGCTGAATGAGTATGACAGCAGTGATGAAACCTTTGATGTTTACCTCGCCACGATAAGCCTTGTTCCCTATGATTCCGTTCCTCATAAAGAGGAGCTGACCTTGGCCACCCGGTTTCTCAACTGGAATGTGCGCAGCAAGATAGTCTCTTTCAACCGCAAAAACGATAATTACCGCATTGTCATTAAGGACTATTCCGAGTTTAACACCGAAGAGGACTATTCCGCCGGCCGTACCAAGCTCACAACCGAGCTTCTCGCCGGCAATGTCCCCGATATCATCGACCTTTCCGGCTTGCCCTACACTCAGCTTGCGGGCAAGGGGCTTTTGCAGGATCTCTATCCCCTCATAGATGCCGACAGCGACCTTAACCGCGATGATTTCTTCGCGTCCGTCCTCTCCGCGAAAGAGGTTAACGGCGGCCTTTACTCCACCGTTGACGGCTTCAGCATCCAAACCGTCATGGGCGCGACAAGCCTGGTCGGCGAAGAGCCGGGCTGGACGTATGATGAATTTAACGCCGCTCTCGCCACCGTGCGTGAAACCGTCCCCGAGTGCGATGCGCTTGATATGTACACCACGCAGGCCGATATTCTCCGCACCTGCCTCATGCTTGACATGAATGACTATGTCAACTGGGCAACGGGCGAGGTGAAGTTTGATACCCCGCAGTTTGTTGAGCTTTTGAACTTCGCCGCAGACTTCAATGAAAGCTTTGATTATGATAATTATGAGTATAGCCCCGCTGATAATCCCCAAAACCGCATAGCCGAGGGGCGGCAGATGCTCCTGCAAAGCTATATTTCCGACATGGAAAGCATCGCTTACTATGACACCTATTTCGGCGGCGGTGCCACCTATATCGGCTTCCCCACCTCCGATGGCTCTTCCGGCAGTCTCTTTGACATGGATCAGGGCTACGCCATTTCCGCCAAGAGCGAGTATAAGGACGCGGCTTGGAGCTTCCTGCGCGAGCTGTTCACCGAAAAGTATCAGTCCGACCAAAACAATGTTTACTCTCTTCCCTCTAATAAGGCCGCTTTCGACAAGCGCCTTAAAGATGCCATGACCCCTGATTATCAAAAGGACGCAGACGGCAACTATCTCCTTGACGAAGAGGGCAACAAAATCCCCATTGCCAAGATGAGCTACGGCACGGAAAACGGCACCTTTGATATTTACGCGCTCTCTCAGGAGCAGGCCGATAAGCTCCTTGCGCTCATAAACTCCACCTCGGCCGTTACCAATTACGCTGACGACAGCGTTTTTGACATCGTCTCCGAGCAGTCGCAGGCGTTCTTCGCCGGGCAGAAGTCCGCCGAAGAGGTTGCCAAGCTCGTGCAGAGCAAGGCCAATATCTATGTAAACGAGCAGCGATAATTAAATAGATAGGGGAGCGCCTTTATCAATTTTTAATCATTCCCCGTATTGAATTTCTACGCAGTATGTTGTACAATATACTGCGTAGAAATATAGTAATCTAACCGATATGTGGTATAATAGAGCGGCATGAAAACTCACAAACTACAACTGAATGAAAAGACAAAGGACTTTCTGCAAAGCCTTTGCTTCCTCTCGCCGAGCCTGCTCGGCGTGGCGGTGTTTTTCATCGTGCCTTTCGGCGTGGTGGTGTATTATTCCGTCATTGACGGCGTGGGTTCGCGCTCGTTCGTGTTTTTGGATAATTTCATTAAGCTTTTTCAAAACTCCGCCTTTCTCCTCGCCGCCGGGAATACGCTCAAATTCTCCGCGTGGGCGGTGCCCCTTGCTGTGGTGCTCTCCTTGGCGCTTGCGCTTCTGCTTGAAGCGCGCATACCCCTTAAAAGCCAGTTTCGCACGTTCTTTTTAAGCCCCATGATGGTGCCCGTGGCCTCGGTTGTGCTCATTTGGCAGGTGCTTTTTAATTTTAACGGCAGCGTGAATGAGTTTTTGCTCGTTTTCGGCGCGGATAAGATTGACTGGTTGCAGTCCGAGCATTCCTTGGCCGTGGTTGTGCTCCTCTTTTTGTGGAAAAACCTCGGCTATTTCATGATTCTTTTCATGGCCGCCCTTGCCAACATCCCCAAGGAGCTTTTGGAAGTGGCGGATGTTGAGGGCGCAAGCGAGTGGTATAAATTCTATGCCATCAAGCTCCGCTATCTTTCCCCCACGGTGCTTTTTGTCACCATTCTTTCGCTTATAAATTCCTTTAAGGTCTTTCGCGAGGTGTATTTGCTCACGGGCGATTATCCTTACGAAACGCTCTATATGCTCCAGCATTTTATGAATAACACCTTCAAATCCCTTGATTATCAAAAGCTCTCTGCGGCGGCGGTCGTGATGGCGCTTGTAATGGTTGTGCTCATTGCGCTCCTGTTCAAGGCCGAGGACTGGTTCGGAAAGGACGTGGAGGGATGAAGAAAAAACGTTATTTTTCCCGCGGCGTGATGTTTCTTCTCTGCCTTGTGTTTGCGGTGCTGTTTCTCATGCCCACGGTTTTGACTATCACAAATTCCTTTATGTCAGAGTCGGAGATTCGCTCCAACTACGGCATGATTTTCTCCACCACCACCGGCGGCTATGTCTCCAAAACCGTCAATTTGAAGTTCATTCCCGATGAGGTCACGTTTTCACAGTATATCACCGGCCTTATCAAATCCCCGGAGTATCTTTTGAAGTTTTGGAACAGCGTTATCCTCGTCGTGCCTATCGTCATTTTGCAGGTGGCCGTGGCTTCCGTGGCGGCGTATTCCTTTACCCGCTGGCGCGGTAGGATAAGAAGCGGCATATTCTTCTTTTATGTCATTCTCATGCTCATGCCCTATCAGGTCACGCTCGTCCCCAATTACCTTGTCAGCGATTGGCTGGGGCTTCTCAACACCGGCTGGTCGATTATCCTGCCCGGCGTGTTCGCCCCGTTCTCCGTCTTTCTCTTGACGAAGTTCATGCGCCGCATTCCCTATGCGCTCATTGAGGCGGCCAAGGTGGACGGCGCGGGCGAATGGGAGATATTCACGAAGATCTGCCTGCCCCAGTGCCGCTCGGCGCTTTATTCTATCGCTATCCTTGTTTTCATCGACTATTGGAACATGGTCGAACAGCCCCTTATCCTGCTTGACGATGCCGATAAGCAGCCGCTTTCCGTGTTCCTCTCGTCCATCAATTCCGGCGAAATCGGCCTTGCCTTTGCCATGGCCGTTGTGTATATGATTCCCACGCTGCTTTTGTTTTTGCACGGCGAGGAGTACCTCGTCGAGGGTATTGCAAACTCCGGCAGTGTCAAGGGCTGATTTTTCCCGTGAGGTAACAAAGCTATGGAAACAAAACCGAAAAACAGAGCTTGGGTCAAAGATGCGGCAATTGTGTTTCTTGTCGTGCTCCTTTTGCTCACCTTTTTCTCCAACACTATCATGAATCACTCGCTCCCCGAGGTTGCCACTGTCATGGTCTCAAACGGCACTATCACTGCCAAGGTGCGCGGCACGGGCACGGTTGCCGCCAACGGGGATCATAAGGTTAAGGCCAAATCCGGCTTTACCATTGCCAAGGTCATGGTTAAGGCCGGCCAGGAGATTAACGCTGGGGACGTGCTTTTTGTCCTCGGCGCGGGCGACAGCGATGAGCTTGAAGAGGCCAAAATCGCCCTTGAAGATTTGCAGGTGCAGTACTCCCAAGCGGCGCTCAGCGTCCCTCTTGCGGATAGCTTTCTTGAAGAAAGAAACGATGTAAATAAAGCATACAAAGCGTGGCAGGATGCAAAAGCCGCATATGACAAAGCAGAAGCAGAGTCCAAAAAAACAGGTGAATCCGAAGCAGTAAAAAAGCTGCTTGAACAGAAAAAAGAATTAGAAAGTCAAATAACTTCGTTAGAGCAGAAAATCGCGGCAGAAAAACAGGTTCTCACCTCTACGCAAACGGTTCTAAATCAAGCCATAAATGAATATGATTCGGCTTTGAAGCAGTGGCAGAGAGAACAGCAGGGAATGAGCGAGCCTAAAAATGACACTTCAATCTCCGGCAGCGGTGAAGGCGGCAGCGAAAGCGGAAGCGGTGAAGGCGGCGGCGGAAGCGGAAGCGGTGAAGGCGGCGGCAACAAAGGAAATACCGAAGCTGACATCAGCCAACAAAGCATAGGCGGAGAAGAGCTTGCGGAAAGCGTGCTGGAAAGGCCGCTGGCTACAGTCGGTGCGTCTGTGAGCATATCAAAGCCGGATTATGTTTTAGAAGCAGAAAACAAAGTAAATAATCTTCAAACGCAGTATAACAAATTAGAAAATGAATTGGTCGAGGGCGTTACTCGTCTTGTGTTTATTACAAACAAGCAATATGAGGTTGACGCACTTGAATTAAAGCTTAAGGCTATAGACGCGCAGCTATCAAGCATAAGCGGTGACGCGGCGAATTTGTTGGATAAAGAACAGGCTGTAAAAGACGCATGGAACACTTATGAAGAGAAAAATGCGGCTTTGTACTTGCTTGGTGCTCAGCAGGAGCGCTCTATCGCTTCCGCGTCTGTCGGCCTCAGCTCCATTTCCAACAAGATAAAGCGCCAGCAGGACAAGATTAAGGAGCTTGCCGGTGAGGGCGATGAAAACACCGTGACCGCCAATGTCTCCGGCACGATTACCGAGGTCAACTGCACGGCGGGCGATACCGTTGTAAAGGATGATATCTTGGCCTCTATCGAGGTGCCGGATCAGGGCTATACCGTCTCTTTCTCCGTCACGAACGATCAGGCCAAGCGCCTGCGCGTCGGCGATACGGCCACTATCAGCAATTACTATTGGGGCAATAAAATTGTCGCCAAGCTTGCCGGCATTCAAACCGACAAGAAAAACCCCATGAGCAATAAAACTCTTACCTTTGATTTAGAGGGGGATGTTACTTCCGGCTCGGAAATCACCGTCTCTGTCGGGCAAAAGAGCGCCAATTATGACCTCATTATCCCCAATTCCTCTATCCGCACGGATTCTAACGGCAGCTTCGTCCTCGCCGTCACGGCCAAGAACTCTCCCCTAGGCAACCGATATATCGCGAAGCGCGTTTCCATTGAGGTTTTGGCCGCGGATGATAATAATTCCGCCGTCACGGCAGACCTCAATAACGGCGATTATGTCATAACCACAAGCTCCTCTCCCGTTGCCAACGGAGACATGGTTCGCCTCGCCAACGAAGAGAACTAAGCCGGCGCATAAAGCCTTCCCCTCAAGGGGAAGCCAAGAAAGCGCCACGGCGCAATACTAACTTCGCACCCCTCTTGCCTCTCCCATTGGGAGAGGTGGCACGGCGCAAGCCGTGACGGAGAGGGCTACCCATCGGTATTTTGCTTATGAAAAACGTCATCAATGCCCTCGGCAGGAAAAACTTAATAATCCTCGCCCTGCTCCTCGCGCTCACCTTGGGCGCGCTCGGGTGCTTTGCGGGCATTCATGCGCTCTCGCGTATGCTCCCCAGCCAGCTTGCGGCAGAGCGTTGGCAGGGCGAAAGCGAAATCGACTATGCCCAGCTTAGCTGCTTTATCCCCGTTGACGAAACCGTTACCCTCAACGAAATAGCCGCCTTTCGCGAAGCTGCCATGACGCGTCTGCACGAAGCCGCGCTGGATATCGACACGGGCGATGAAGTGCTCATGGCGGACGCATGGAGCTGCACGGAAAAGGTCAGCGTTTCCAGCGCCTTGGGCAAAGGCGAGGTTTACGCCACGGCAGTCGGCGGCGAGTATTTCTCTTTCCACCCCATTCGCCTCATCTCCGGCAGCTATATCTCCGCGTCCGATCTCATGCAGGATAGGGCGCTCTTGGACGAGGAAACCGCATGGCTGCTCTTCGGCAGCACGAACATCCAAGGCATGAGCTTCAAGATTAACGGCGCGCCGTTCCTCGTTGCGGGCGTAATCGAACGCGAGGATGACTTCGCTTCTAAAAAGGCGTATACCGCCGGTATGGGGATTTTCATCTCCTATGACGCGTATTCTACGCTCCTTACCGCCGCATCTGCTGCCGTCCCCGCGAGCGCCGACACGGCGAACGCGCCCGCTGCCCCCGGCATACAGTGCTACGAGCTTGTTTTGCCAAACCCCGTTAAAAACTTCGCCCTCAATCTCGTCAAGGAAAAGTTTCCGATAGGCAGGGGAGAGATAGTCAATAATACCGAGCGCTTTACCCTCTCGAATCTCCGCTCGCTTTTGAAAAGCTTTGACACGCGCTCCATGCAGACCTCCGGCGTTATCTATCCCTATTGGGAAAACGCCTCTCGCGGCGCGGAGGATCGCGCGGTGCTGCTTTTGCTGCTGGGCTGTGTGCTGCTTGTGCCCCCGGTTATCACGGTGCTTATTCTCGCGGTGCGTTATGCCGTGCGCGGCAAGCGCGCGCTGGAGGATGAACTCATGCCCCGGCTTAAAGAAAACGCCGAAGAGGCCGTGCGCGCCCGCGCCCGCCGCCGCTGGGAAAAGCAGCACGGCTATACCGATAACGATGAATAAAAAACAGCAATCGGATTTCCGATTGCTGTTTTTGCTATCTGTGATATATCCTTTTGTATTCCGCGCTCTCGCTCCCGTCCGCGTTTGCGAGAATCAGCGGCGGGAGAAAGCTCAGCCCCGGCTTGCCGCCCCGTCTGCCCTCTATCAGCACCAGTGACGGCGCAGTGTCACTCCTCGCGTGGACGCACCTTAGGCGCTTCGGCTCTATGCCGTGCGCGCTCATCGTGCAAAACACCTCGCTCAGCCGCTCCGGCTTGTGTACAAGCGTCAGCGCGCCGCCCGTGCGCAAAAGCCACTTCGCCGCCGCGCAAATATCCTCCAGCGTGCATTCCAGCTCCCCGCGCGCCCCGGCTCGCTTTGCGTCCGGCGATAACGCGCCGCTCTTGGCCGGGTAGTACGGCGGGTTTGCCGCCACAAGGTCAAAGCCCCCCGCCGGTAAGGCTTCGCGCACGCGGCGTATATCGCCGCAAATAATCTCGCTCCGTTCTTCCAGCCTGTTTGCCGCCATGTTCTCGCGCGCGAGCGCGGCGGCCTCGGGTAAAAGCTCCAGCCCCGTCATGTGCAGCTTTTCCGTCCTTGCCAGCAGTAAAAGCATTATCGCGCCCGAGGCGCACCCAAGGTCAACCCCGCGCTTTGCCGAGCCTGCGTTCACAAAGTCCGCCAGCAATACGCAGTCCGTGCCGAGCTTGAAATGCTCCGCCTGCGCAAACACCGGGCCTGACGGCCACAATTCATTAAAATCCGCCATATACAATACCACCATATAAACGAACAGCGGGACGGCAAATTTACCGTCCCGCTGAACTTGTACTGATTACTCCTGAACGATAGCTTCAGCAGGGCACTGAGCCGCGCACGCACCGCACTCCAGGCACTTATCCTGGTCGATAACGTAGTGCAGGTCACCCATGTCGATAGCCTCGGCCGGGCACTGAGCTGCGCAAGAGCCGCAGGACAGGCACTCGTCGGTAATAACAAAAGCCATAGTTGTACCTCCGTATGTATATTTGGGACTACCCCCCATAAGAGGGTTGAACCTTTCCAAAGCACATTGTAACACATAAAAATAAAAAATCAATTGAAAAATTAAAATGAGACTATAATTCCCGCAAAAGACGGGAATAATTTTTCTGCCCGGGCGGAGTTTAGCCAAATTCGGCATACTCTTCGGGAAATATTAGGTATTATATATACGCTTGCAGGACGCGGCGGCACAGCCTTTTTCGCGCCCTGCCGAGGGGAGGGCAACAACATTTTGAAAAGTAACAGCCGCTTAACTCAGCGCGCCGAGCTTGCCATCGAGAAAGCGCGCCTTGCATCCGGCAGTCTCGGCCACGGCTATGTCGGCACGGAGCATTTGCTCCTCGGCATACTTATGGAAAACGAGGGGCTTGGCGCGCGGATTCTGCTAAAGCGCGGCATAACGGAAAAAGCGCTCAAGGAAATCATCTCCGACATGAACGGCACGGGCGCGCCGGGGCTGCCCGGCCAAGGGCTGACGGGCAGGGCGCGCCTTGCCATGGAAAAAGCCGCCGCCGAGGCCGCTGCCATGCACCAAGGCTATATCGGCACAGAGCATATTCTCCTCGGCGTTCTCCGCCAGAGTGAGAGCGGCGGCGCGCAGGCGCTCTCGCGCGCGGGAGCGGATTTAAATGATATCTATACCGACATTATGGACGCGTTCGGCGCGCCGAACGGTCGGGGCAAGGCGCAAGCGGGCGCTGTGCGCTCTTCCGTGCGCCGCACGGAGACGCGCGTACTGGATCAATACAGCCGCGACCTTACCGAGCTTGCTCTCTCCGGAGGCATTGACCCCGTTGTCGGCCGCGAAGCGGAGATACTCCGCGCCGTGCAAATTCTCGCCCGCCGCACAAAGAATAACCCCGTCCTCGTCGGCGAGCCGGGAGTAGGCAAAACCGCCGTGGCCGAGGGGCTTGCCATGCACGTGGCGAGGGGAGAAGCCCCCGCGGAGCTTGCCAACAAGCGCATTGTCTCCCTTGATATCCCCGCCATGCTCGCCGGGACGAAGTACCGCGGCGATTTTGAAGAGCGCGTAAAAGCCGTGCTCAAGGATGTTAAGCGCGCAGGGGATGTAATACTCTTTGTCGATGAGTTGCACACCGTCATCGGCGCGGGCAGTGCCGAGGGCGCAATAGATGCGGCCAATATCTTAAAGCCCGCTTTGGGGCGCGGAGAGGTGCAGATAATCGGCGCTACAACGCCCGAAGAGTACCGCCGCCATATTGAAAAGGATGCCGCGCTTGAGCGGCGCTTTCAGCCCGTTCGCATTGCCGAGCCTGACCGCGCCCACACCCTCGCCATGCTCGACAGTCTCCGCCCTGCGCTTGAAAAGCACCATTCAGTCCGCATTACCGACACGGCAATCACAGCCGCCTATGAGCTTTCCGTGCGCTATATTAATGACCGCTTCCTGCCCGACAAGGCCATTGACCTTTTGGACGAGGCCGCGGCGAGTGTACGCGTTGCTTCGCGGCCTGATGCCGTTGTCCGTGAGGGCGATATCGCCCGGGTTGTCTCCCGCTGGACGGAAATCCCCGTCACGGGCTTGGATAAAACCGAGGCCGAGCGCCTTAAAAATCTTGAGCCGGAGCTGAAAAAGCGCATCATCGGGCAAGATGAGGCGGTTTCCGCCGTTGCCCGCGCCATTCGCCGCAGTCGCGTGGGGCTGAAAGACCCCGCCCGCCCCGTGGGCAGCTTCCTCTTCCTCGGGCCTACGGGGGTGGGCAAAACGGAGCTGTGCCGCGCCCTTGCCGCCACGGTTTACGGCGATGAGCGCGCCATGATTCGCCTTGATATGTCCGAGTACATGGAAAAGCACAGCGTCAGCCGTCTTATCGGCTCGCCGCCGGGCTATGTCGGCTATGAGGACGGCGGCCAGCTCACCGAAAAGGTGCGGCGCAAGCCGTGGTCAGTCGTTCTCTTTGACGAAATCGAAAAGGCGCACGAGGATGTTTGGAGCATTCTTCTTCAAATCATGGATGACGGCCACCTGACCGACAGCGCCGGCCGCCGCGTGGATTTCAGCAATACCGTCATTGTCATGACCTCGAATGTCGGCGCTAAGGCAATAACCGGCGGGCGGGCGCGCTTGGGCTTTTCGGGCGAGGCGGCGAATGCCGAGCGCGATATGCGCGAGCAGGTCATGGACGAGCTTAAAGCCACCTTCCGCCCGGAGTTTCTCAACCGCATTGATGAAACCATCGTTTTTCACCGTCTCAGTGAGGAGAATATGTACGCCATAACGCAAAATATGCTCGCCCTCGTTGAAAAGCGCTTTGAAAAGCTGGGGCTGCACCTTGTCGTGCCTGAGGAGACGGCGCGCCGCCTTGCCCGCGCCGGGCATGATGACGCGTTCGGCGCGCGCCCGCTGCGCCGCGCGGTGCGGCATACCATTGAGGACGCGGCGGCGGAGCTTCTGCTTGACGGTCGCGCCAAGCCCGGCTCTAAAATCTCCGCCGTTGTCGCAAACGGCGAAGTCCGTCTCACCGTTTCGGACTGACCCCAATCATGCATAGTAATCCCCCTGCCGCAAGCGCAAGCTTCGCAACAGGGGGAATTATATTACATTAATTTGCCGGGCTGACTATTATCCAATCGGTAAGCCATTTTCCGTATGTGATTGACCACAGTCGCTTTTCAATATTTCCGTTGTTTGTTCTGTATATCCATTCCGTCTGCTCCGCCAAAGGTGAAACTATGCTGAATGCTCTTTTTGCACCGATGTGCTGCGAAGAGTTATCGGCAAATGCGGTTGCGGACAGCCCGAAACACAGCATAAGCGCAAGGAGTGTTGAAACTAATCTTTTCATATATACCTCCGTCTTTAATTTTTTTGTATAACTTCCAATTCGCTGTACGGCTTTTCGCTCAAAAGTTCGAGCGTTAATTCTTCAACAGCTTGCCCGTTCCAAATCAATATGAATTTATTATTGTCGTTCAATATGTAAGCTGTTTCCGAAGAAATTATGATTTTGCTTTCAATTATCGGGGTGGAATAAGCCGGTTGCAGGATTATAAAAAACGAAAGAATAAAAACCGTTAGGAATACCGAGCACATCAAACGCTGTGCGCTTTGGGGCTTGCGCTCTTTTCTGCGCAGCATTACCTCGCACCGATTCGGCAAGCTCTGCTCCAAGGCAAAGGAAGAAACCAGCACGGCTTCCTCTCGGCTTTCCCCGCCGTTTAGCTTTTTCGTAACCGATAGCATAACATCCAAGTATTTTTTAAGCCCGTCGCTGTCAAGCTCGGCGGTTATCTTGCGGTCACAGCTCATTTCATTGAGTATTTCTATTTCGCTTGAAAACACGTGCGACAGCGGATTCCACCAAAACAGAATATCAATGCATATGAAGAAAAGCTTCTTCAAATTATCGCGCGAGCGTATATGGCACAATTCGTGTTCAAGCACAAGCAGTAATTCATCGTCCGTGTAGTCGATAATCGGCAGATATATAACCGGGCGAATAATGCCGACGGTGTACGGCTCGCGCACATTGGGGGAGAGTATAACGCGCAGATTCGTGCCGAGTGCGCGAGTTATACTTTCAATTTGCTTGGTTGAAAAGCTTACGTAATGCTTTCTTGCCCTTGCCGAGCGAAACTCAATGTACACAAATCTTGCCGTGCAATACCCCGTCCCTGCGACCCATATGAGCAAAAGCGACCTGCCCACGGTGAGCGGCGAGCCAAACAGCTTGATATCCAAAAGCCCTATCACCCACGGGAGAAAGCGGTATGAGTTGATTACGTATGCGTTTTTGAAATCCAGTGGCAAAAGCAACCTGAGAACACTTAATAAAGCAAGAAACATGAACGTTGACACGGTGTAATGCACCATGTATTCCTTGTTCCGTTGCATAAGGTGCAGTGCCAGCATTCCCAAGTTGAAAAACAACACTGCGCTGACGATAGAATATGCACTTACCATATCGGTTAAATCAGCTCGTTTCTTCGCTCTTCCAGCATTTTTTCCACTTCGTCTATTATTTCGGGGTTAAGCTTGTCATTGCGAATCAAAGCGTGGAACAGCATAGGCAGAACTTCCGCCGAGCTGTCGGCAAATACGTGTGTCGCATAATAGTCCTCGCAGGAAATGTTGGCCTCATAAGCCGTAGCCCATGACCGCCCGACTTTCACCGCGCCGCACTCTTTCAACGCGCCTTTTTCCACAAGCCCCGTTATAAGCAAATGCGTGTAGCTGTCTTTCCAGCTCTTGTTTTTGCACCGCTTCACGACCTCGCTTTTTGCCAGCGGCCTGTCCGCATTCCATATTACATTCATTACTTCAAGCTCAAATTTAGTGAAATCCATGCTGTACTCCGATGTGATATAAAATTATAGCTACAATTTACGTTTATAACTATACTACATATTTCAACAGAAATCAAGAGAAAAATAATATTTTTATATTTTAACGCATAAACAACAAAAAAACAGTTGACAAATATCAAATGATAGCATATACTCAAATCAACGAACTATAAAAATATAGCTCAATACAAAAAGTATATTCAGAAAGGGTGAGTCCGATGGGCTAGGTGAATCACCACGGGTTAGGATAATGTTTTTTATGAGAAACGAGATTTATAATGAAAAAATTTCGTTTTATTCTTTGCGCAGTTCTTATAATTGCGGTTTTCTCTGCGCTTGGCGTATGTGCATATGCTGATGATGTATCGACACTTGCTTTTGACACAAGCAGAGATCGCGGCTGGTATAGCTATGAGAGTTACACGTTCTGCGTAAATCGCACTTTGTATCAAATACCAATGGGTACAGTATGCAGTAGATATCAAAACTCATCGGTCTATGGATACGTTTATCCCATTCAATATATCCTTGAAGATTTCTCAGAGTATTACAACAATCAAAACTATAATCCAAATGGACTAGATGGTATTTTTGGAACGGGTACGGAATCGGCTACAGCGTATTATCAAGGAAGAAAAGGACTTTCTGCTGATGGCAGAGTTGGCGATAATACATGGAGTTCTTTTGTTTCGCAGTGGACGTTCGGCGTGGTTTATAATTGATAGAGCATACTATGTCCGGGATTCATCTTGAAAGAGCAATTAAATCCATAATGGATTACTAAATTTCACGGCAAAGAAAAGGAGCGCATTATGGGAACAAAGAAAGCAAAGGTAATTATATTTGTTTTGCTCTTAATTGTTTTGCTGTGCGGTGTTGCGTGCGGGAGGCAAGGGAATTCCCTTGCCTCTTTGAAAAATGGTGAAAATATAACGCAGTCCGCCACAGCTTCGGATAAGCTTACACCGGTTGTAATTCAAAAAGAAGCCGTGGCTTTGCCGGAGAACGGTTACAGCGTTACCGAAGCGGTGTATGTCTGCGACTATGTATATATCCGTGCGGAAAAGGACGGCGAACAGGCGTTTTATCGCTATGATATCGCGAGCGGGAACGTTGAAAAGCTGGGAATAGACTATGGCGATAAAGCGGAGCGCTTTTCGGCAGACGAAAACGGCATTATCTATATCCTCAGAACGGCAGAGGACGGCGTTATTTATATTGACCGCGTGGCGCAAGGTGAGGCCGTTGTTTCCGTGCCTGTTGATTCGCGCCTGACCGAAACAACGAGCATAAAGGCGTTTACACCCTTCGGCACGGGTTATCTTGTAGATAACTATAAACAGCTCGCCGCCGTTGACCTTGACGGTAATCTGCTCACCGTCCTCGGCAAGTGCGAATACGGCGCGTCAATACTCCGTCTGTCGGCAGATAAGGCTCTGCTTATCTATTCCGGCACTATAAAATCCGACACTTCCGCACTCGAAGCACGCCCAACGCATATCGACTTGATAGACAGCGCCTATAATATCCTCGCTAGCGTTGACCTCACCGGTGGATATGCAAGCTTTTTCCCCGGCGTGAACGAAACGGCCTATGCCACGATAGGCACAAGCTATTATTCATATGATATTACAAGCGGCGCACTGACCGAGAAATACGACATCACCGCCAATAATGACGAGCCGCCCGTGTGCGCGCTGGGCGAGGACAGATTCTTTGCCCTTGAACGCGGACAACCCCTTATATGGACGGTTGCGCCCGACACCGGCAGTCATCAACTTGTGCTTGCGGGATATAATCTGGACGCAACGCTTCTTTCCGCCGTTCAGCGCTATAATGATTCCAACAGGGGTTATAGAATCACGGTGAACGACTATGCCAAGTACGATGAATATAATTCCCTCAATGCCGGGCTTGCGCGCTATTCGGCGGAAGTTACGGCGGGCAACACGCCCGATATATACGATTTGAGTTATTTTTCAACCCAGCAATACGCGGCCAAGGGACTTTTGGAAAACCTTTTGCCGTATATGGATGCGGACACGGACTTGACGCGAGATACGTTTTATAAGGCAGTGGATTTATCCGCATATCGCAGGGGCGTATATGAGCTTGTCCCGGCCTTTTCGGTGTTGAGCCTTGCGGGCTCAGCGGACATTGTTCCTGTACCCTTTACCGTGGCAGATTTCACCGCACTTGCCGAAATCTACACGCCTGAACAGCTTTTCGGCACGGATATGACTAAGAGTGAGTTTTTGAAGTACGCGCTTATGTTCAATAAGGAAGAAGTGTATTCCACGGAAAATGTGCACTGCAATTTCACCGCCGAAACCTTTGGCGATATACTAAGCTTTGCAAAGCGCTTGCCGGACGAAAAAAGCGAGAACAGCGGCACGCCCTACACCCGCGCCCTGCAAGGGGAGCAGCTTATGCTTATAGAGCTGATGGGGCCGTACTTTGTCGATTTTCTTTCGTATTATAATACCTTTTTCGGCGAGGACTTTGTAACCACAGGCTTGCCGAGCGCGGCGGGCAGCGGGTGCGCCTTCGTGCCGCAAATGCCTTTGGGTATGTCGAGCAGCAGCGCGTATAAGGACGGAGTTTGGGACTTTTTCAAGTTTCTTATGAGCGAGAGCGTACAGCGCGAGCTTTTCACGCGTATGTATTTGCCGAGCAACAAGGCGGTTTTGCAGGAAACGGTGGATTCCTATGTTGCCGCATACGTTAAGCAGCCTATGAAGCTTTATAATGTCGGGCGTGACATGGAAACCGTGGAAATACAAGGCTCTATGAGCGGCGAAAAAGCCGAATCGGCGGCGAGTGCATTCATAGACGGAGTTGACACCTACGGCGTATATGAAAAAGAGATTTTGAACATCATCATTGATGCTGCCGGGGCGTTCTTTGCGGGCGATAAAACCGTTGAAGATACCTTGACCGTAATCCAATCCCGCGTGAGTATATACCTTGCCGAGCAGTATGGGTAACTACGTTTAATACGCCTAAGCTGAAACAAAATCTTCCTGCAAGCGTCATACTTGCAGGAAGATTAATAATATAAAGACAAAAAGGAGTGCACCGCTATGAAAAAGACGCTTGCCGAGCATAATTGAATACTTCAAATGCCCAAAACGGCGCGGGCCTTAAACGCCTTGCCGATATATCCGAGCGCCGCGAGCGCGAGAAGAAGGAAAAAGAATAAAGCTGACGGGCAATGTCACCGCTATATGTCAGCTAAAGAAAAAACGGGCTTCGATGCATATCCTGAACCAAAGCCCGCAACATTTATATTTTACTGCGCTCTTGTGTATTTTGTCAATAACAAATACACTGGATAGGCCACAGAAGATAGAAAAACGGCAGTGTGCATAAAAACGGGGCTTAAAAATGGTGAACCATGCCTATTGAAAAGGCAACGGCGATCTGCTATATTATAGTCAGAAAGGGTGATACCGATGTACAACTGAAAGACCCCGCACCGTGTGAGGCACGGGGAGCAGGGGCCGGCGCTGTATATCAAAATACCAGGAGGACAAAGGCGGCATAGAGTTGATCTCGCTTGAGATGTTTCCGAAAGTCGGAGTGTGAGTGCCGGAGTGAGTGTCCCGTTGACAGGCAGTGCCGTAAAAAACTGTAGAAAGAGAGGTAACCAATGATGCTGGATACTAAGAATTCAGAGAAGTGACCCTTGACTGCTGAGGTTGTTTGAGTTGCAGTCAAGGGTCACTTCTTTTTTTAAACGTAAACTCCGGTTGATTCGCCGTCGGCAACAGCGGCGCTTTTGCGCCGACTCTTCGTTGCTCCGGCTTGAAATACACAAAGTATTCCTGTGCCCTCGCGCCTCGATTTGCTGCAAAATCGCTTGCCGTTGCTCTATGCTCATCAATCTCTGTTTGCAAGCAACTACAGCTGTAAAAAGAAAAGAGGTATAATAAATGTTGGGTACATATATGCCGTTAATAGGTCGTATATGTGCCCAACGTTTATTATAATTTCTAACAGCAAAAACGTACCGCGATTTTGCGGTACGTTTTTGCTGTCTGTATTGCTTTTTTCGTTTCTAGCGCCGGGAGTATACCTTACCCCTTATATCCTATCTCATCTGCCAGCTTCTTTTCAATGAACACCGTTGCATCGCGGTGGAGCTTCATGAACGTGGCGGGGCAGTGGGTGGTTATCTTGTCGTCCATCAAAAGGGCGGTTGCGGCTTCCTGTTTGTTGCCGGAAATAATCAAAAGCAGGCTCTTTGCGCGCATAATGTCGCCCATGCCCATGGTAACGGCGTAACGGGGCACATCGTCACGCGTGGCGAAGAAGCGGGCGTTCGCGTCAATGGTGCTCTCGTCAAGCACCTCTTTGTGGGCGCAGTCGTAAAGCGTCTCGCCCGGCTCGTTAAAGCCGAGATGCCCGTCAGGACCGACACCGAGCACCTGCAAGTCCACATCGCTGTTTTTCAGCACGGCGTTAAACTCCGCGATGTTCGCCTCGACATCGCCCGTGCCCTTGGCAACGTATGTGTTGGCCTTGTCAATGTTGATATGGTCAAAGAGGTTTGAATCCATGAAATAGCGGTAGCTTTGGTCGTGCGTAGGCTCAAGACCGACATACTCGTCGAGGTTCACGCTCTTTACGTGGGAAAAGTCCAGCCCCTCTTCGCGGCAACGGCGCGCCAGTTCCTTGTACATACCCACCGGGCTTGACCCTGTCGCAAGACCCAGCGTGCACTCCGGCTTTTCGCGAACAAGCTTTTCAATCATATCCGCTGCCAGTGCGCAGCTCTGCTCATAGCTTTCAGAAACGATAACTTTCATTGTTTTCTCTCCAATCTGCCGCCAAAGGCCGGCGGCGGGCGGTCGCGCCGAATCGCTTCGGCGGGTGTGAACTACCATAAAATTATACGCGCCGTGCGCCTCTTCGTCAAGAAAAAAAGTATCAGACGAGCCGGGCGACGGACAAATCCAAATCCGAACGCTCTTTCCAAATAAAAGGGGTTTACATATTCCCGCCGATGTGGTACAGTCATCAAAAGATGCTCGGGAACATTTCGCCGCTGCGCGCGTCTTATACTAAATAGATTTTTCTCCCGGAAAGGAATTAAATGATATGAAGAAGAGAATAGTTTCGGTTGTTTTGGCTGTGTTGCTGCTTGCGTCTCTCGGCGCAACGGCGAGTGCGGACAATGTGCAAAGCCGTGCCGTCATCGGCGCTGACCTCACGCCGGAGCAGGTTACGCAGGTTTATCAGATGTTTGGCGTTACGCCCGGCTCTGTCATTCAGCTTTCTGTCACCAACGCCGAGGAGCGCGCGTACTTGGAGGGCTATGTGGATTCTTCAATCATCGGCACACGTTCAATCTCATGTGTATACGTAGAGCTTTTGGGCGCGGGCGCGGGCATGAACGTCACAACGAGCAATATCACGTGGTGCACTGCGGAAATGTACATTTCCGCGCTTGCCACGGCGGGCATAACCGATGCGCGCATTATTGTAGCCGCGCCCTTCGAGGTCAGCGGCACGGCGGCGCTCGCCGGGATATACAAAGCCTACGAGGATATGACCGGCCAACAGCTTGACAGCCTTGCAAAGCTCGTCAGCACCCAAGAGCTTACCATAACCGGCGAGCTTGCCCAAGAGATAGGTAGCATGGACTCCACCTCTATCGTTTCCGAGCTTAAGCTCATGCTGGACGAGACAAAGAACATGACGGACGCACAGATTCAAGACCAAATCGTGCAAATAGCTGCGCAGTATAATGTCACGCTCACGCAAACGCAGATAAACCAGCTCATCACGCTTTGCCGCTCGCTTGAGGGCTTGGATTCCGATTCTCTCAAAGCGCGCGTAGAGGAAGTGCAGAATACGCTCAACAAGGTTTCTACGGCGAAAACGCAGGTTGTTGGCTTCGTGACAACGGTGAAAAAGGTCGTCACCTCGGTTGCAAGCTTTTTTGAAAGAATAAAACACATAATCGGAATGTAACCCCTTGCTTAAACCGCGATTATGCGGTAGAATATGCGAGTAACGTTTCCGGCAGCATGGCTCTTGCCTGCTGCCGGATATATATAATCTATGTCAGATTTAATCGGGTAAAGAAATATGTCTAAAGCAAAATGGAGCGAGCTTAAACCCCAAATCAGTGAGGTCTGGCGCTTGAGCCTGCCCGCGATATTAACGCAAATAACCACAATTGTCATGCAGTATATCGACTCTGCCATGGTCGGCGCGCTCGGCGCGAACGCTTCCGCCGCCATCGGCCTTGTTGCCACGGCCACATGGCTTTTGAGCGGCGTAACCTACGCCGTGGCCGCGGGCTTCTCCGTCCAAACGGCGCACCGTATCGGCGCGGGGGACAACGTTGGGGCAAGGACGGTTGTGCGCCACGGGCTTGTTGCGGCGCTTGTCGTGTCGGGGCTAATGGGGCTGGGTGCGGCGCTTATCTCCGCTCCGCTTCCCGTGTGGCTTGGCGGCGCGGCGGACATTACGGCGGACGCGGCGGCATATTTTTTCACCTTTGCCCTCATGCTGCCTTTCTCCCAGCTTAATTCCCTCACCTCGTCCTTTCTCCAATGCACCGGGGACATGGTTACGCCCAGCATTTTAAACGCCGTTATGTGCATTCTTGATGTTATATTCAATGCGCTTTTGATTCCGCATTACGGCGTTTTCGGCGCGGGCTTGGGGACTATGCTTGCCTGCGCCGTGACGAGCCTTATCATGCTTTGGTGCTGCTGCGGTCGCAACGCTGCCCTGCGCCTACGCCGCAACGAGCGCCACGGCTTGGACGCGGATATTTTGAAAAACGCTTTTAAGATTGGCGCGCCTGTTGCAGTGCAGGAAATCGCCATGAACGGCGCGCTCGTTGTCTCCACAATGATTATTGCGCCCCTCGGCAATGTCGCTCTCGCGGCAAACTCGTTCGCCGTCACGGCGGAGAACCTTTGCTATATGCCGGGCTTCGGCATATCCTCGGCGGCGGCCACCGTTGTCGGGCGGAGCGTGGGCGCGGGAGATGCCGCGCTTGCCAAGCGCTACGGAAATATTTGCACGGCGCTGGGCGCGGTGCTGCTGGGGCTTTGCGGCGGGGTTCTGATGTTTGCCTGCCCGCTCCTTTTCCGCTTTCTCACGCCGGATCTCGTTGTGCGTGAGCTTGCCGCGCAGGTGCTGCGCATCGAGCTGTTTGCCGAGCCGCTTTTCGGCGTGTCTATCGTGGCGGCGGGCGTTTTGCGCGGCGCGGGGGACACTTTTGTGCCAAGCCTTTTGAACTTGGGCAGCATTTGGATTGTCCGCCTGGGCTTGGCGCTCATATTGGTCGAGCCGCTCGGGCTGAAAGGAATGTGGATTGCCATGGCAACGGAGCTTTGCGTGCGAGGGCTGCTGATGCTTTACCGCCAACATACCTCAAAATTCTATAATACGTATGAAAAATGATGAACTTTCAGCATAAAGCACTGCGAACGCCGCAAAATGCGGCGTTCGCAGTGCTTTTCATCCGTTATCCATTGCGCGGCTGAGCTTGCGTTTTATCCTTTGCAGTGCCGAATCCACGCTCTTTACGGGCTTTGCGCAGTGCGCGGCGATGTCCTCATAGCTAAGCCCGTCCAGGTAAAGCGACAACACACGCTTTTCAAGCGGTGTGAGAAGGGCGCGAGCCTTGGCGTAAAGCGTGCTTTTCCTCTCGCGCTCTATTATAAGCTCTTCCGGGGAGCGTATACTCTCATCATCGGCGGAAGTGAGCATGGTTTCCTCGCCCTCGCCGTACAGCTCTTCCAACGACAGGCGGTAGTTAAGCGGCATATGCTTAAAGCGCGAGGCGGCCTTTATCGCCGAGAGTATACGCCGCCTTATGCAAACCTCGGCATAGGTTTTGAATTGCACTCCGCTTTCTTCCTCGTAAGTCTGCATGGAGCTTACCAGCCCTATCATGCCCTCTTGTATCAAATCTTCGCTGTCCCCGCCGACAAGGAAATACGGGCGGGTGCAGCGCTTTATCGTCGGCCGATAGCGCACGGCAAGCTCACTTCCGGCTTCGTTGTCGCCGCCGTGGAACAGCCGCACAAGCTCGTTATCCGTCAGTGCCGTGTAGTCAAGCGCCATTGTCTCCCGTCTCCTTTCGTGAGGTGTTTTGTGTGTGCGTTCAGTCTCTTGCGGGCGGGTATTCCCCGCAGAGGAGACGATAGGGCGCTTCGTCCTCGTCAATTGTCGGAAAACGCCCGACAGGGGGATTAAAGCGGTTGTCGGCGTTATCGTCATTGCATTGGCTCACTTCGCCCAAAAGCACGTTGCCCGTCCCGGCTTCAACCTCAAAATCGTGGTACATATAGGGGTAAATGCTTATGCTCTCTCCTGGGCAAAGGCGAAGCTGCGTCCCGGCGGGAACGAGCTTAGCACAGCCGTCCAAATGCACTTCAACCTCGCTCTCGCGGTCGATTTCCTCATCGGGCAGGGAATTATACACCCTAATCAGCACGTTTCCGCCGCCGCGATTGATAATATCCTCCATTTTAGACCAGTGAAAGTGCATGGGGGAGTATTGCCCCTCTTTGAGGTATAGGAGCTTTTCCGCATAGCTCTTTGTGTATTTTTCGGGCAGCTTCGCATTGCCGTTTCTCAGCGTGATTAGCGAAAAGCCTACGCGCTCAAAATCGCCCAAGCCGTAATCGGTGATATCCCAGCCGAGCATATTGTCGCGTATTTCGTCATATTCATGCCCCTTGCTCTGCCATTCCTCCGGCGTGAAAGAGCAAAACGGCGGCAGGGCAAACCCGTGCGCCTTTGCCGCGCTCTCCAGCTCCCGCAGAGCGGCGTTTATCTCGCTTCTTTTCATTTTTGCGCTCTCCCTTATACGTATTCTGCCAATATTGAGCTTATTATACTACACCCGTCGCGCTTCGGCAAGAGCGTGAAATTAATTGTTGCGTTTTCAGCGTGGGTGTTTTATAATTATTCACATAATAATGATGTAGGAGAAAACAGAAATGGATATACACGAACGCTATGAGCTTCAGGATTGCCCTTTTTGCGGCGGCGCGGGGCTTTTGGAAGAGGAAAACGGCTGGTGCTGGTACGTGATGTGCCGTGACTGCGGCGCGCAGACAGCCGCGATGGAGTTCAAAACGCCCGAAGCGCGCGAGGAAGCCGCGCAAAAGGCGGCGTATCTTTGGAATATCGGCAAGGTCGTCCGGGGCGACATCGGCGAATGACCTCAAGCAAAGCAGCTGCAAAACCGAGTTTACGTTAAAGAAATATGAATAATCACAAGGGCAAGCGCTGTGCTTGTCCTTGAAAACTGAAAAAAGCGCTCGCGCTGTTCAAATACAACGCGGGCGCTTAATATGTTATTTTCAGCTTATAAACCTTGCAAGGAAGTCCTTTGTGGCTTGCTCCTTGGGGGAAGAGAAAACTTCCTCCGGCGCGCCCTGCTCGCAGATAACGCCGTTGTTCATGTAAACAACCCGCGTGCTCACATCGCGCGCAAAGGCCATTTCGTGCGTCACGACAAGCATCGTCATTCCGTCCTCGGCCAAGCCCTTCATCACGTTCAGCACCTCGCCTACCATTTCCGGGTCAAGCGCGCTTGTCGGCTCGTCAAAGAGCAAAACCTCCGGATCCATCGCCATTGCGCGCGCGATTGCCACGCGCTGTTTTTGCCCGCCGGAAATCTGGCGCGGGCGGGCGTTGATGTACGGGGTCATGCCCACGCGCTCTAAGTATTCAAGCGCGTGCTTTTGCGCGTCCTCGCGCTTGCGGGAGAGCACCTTAACCTGCCCTATAATGCAGTTTTCCAGCACGGTCATGTTGTCGAAAAGGTTGAACGATTGAAACACCATTCCCACGTGTGAGCGGTATTTCGGCGCGTTCACGCCGCGCCCGGCGACATTTTCCCCGTGATAGAGAATTTCACCGGAAGAGGGCGTCTCCAAAAGGTTAATGCACCGCAAAAGCGTGGACTTGCCCGAGCCGGACGCGCCTATAATGCTTATCACATCTCCGCGATCCACCGTAAAGTCGATATCGCGCAGCACCTCGTGGCTTCCGAACGACTTGGAAAGATGCTTTATTTCAAGTATAGTGTCTGCCATATCAGCGTTTCCCTCCCGTGGTTTCGTCAAATTCGCGGCTGCGCTCGTCAAAGGGTGTGCCGCGCGAGGGGTGGCTGTACGTGCCCGCCGCCATGACAAGCTGATCTCCGCTTGCAAGCTCGTATGTCCCGCTGCCGTCCAGCTTCTTTTCAAGCTTGCGCAGGAGATAAGACGCAAGCAGCGTCACCGTCAGATATCCCGCCATTTCTATCGCGGCGGACGGGAAGTAGCGGTATGTTGCGCCCACTGCGGCGCGGTGCGCGGCAAAGAAATCGGGGAAGCCGATTACAAACATCACGGACGTGTCTTTAACGTTTATGATGAAGTTGTTGCCTATCTGCGGCATGATGTTTCTCAGCGCTTGCGGCAAAATCACGCTCGTCATCGTCTGCACGTGCGTCATGCCTATGGCCTTTGCGCCCTCGGTTTGGCCGGGGTCAACGGAGATTATGCCGCCTCGGACGGACTCTGTCATATAAGCGCCCGTGTTAATCGACACAACGAGGATTGCCGCCGTCCACACGCTTTCAAAGTGCGTTGCCCCGCCCGTGAAGTAGGGGAGACCATAGTAGATAAACATCGCTTGCAGCACCATCGGCGTGCCGCGAAATACTTCCACGTATATCCGCACTATTGCCCGAATAAGCCCCACGAAGAATTTTTTCACGCCGGAATCGTTCTTAGAGCAAGGGATAGTGTTCAGTACGCCGCACACAAACCCGATAATGCAGCCGATAAGCGTGGCAACGAGGGCGAGGACAAGCGTGTTACCTATGCCACGCAGGTAGGATAGACCGTAATCTGTGCAAAGCTTAGATATATCAGCGCCGAGCTGGGCAAAAATGTTCATAGCAAAAAATCCTTCGCTTTTTTATTCGTTATTGTTCGATTATTCGCTCAAGGGCTGTACAAAGATAGCCTCGGCCATGAGCGCGTTGAAATCGTCCGCCGTCATCGTGCTCAAAACGCTGTCAATTGCGCTCTTCAGCTCGCTGTTACCCTTGCGAAGCGATACGCCGATGTTCACATTCTCCGCACGCACTTCCTCGGAAAACTGAAAGTCGCCGTCCGTGCCGGAGAAATCGAGAATAACCATGTCGGGGTAGGCCACCACTGCGCCCTGCGCGGTCGGCATATCAGTGCACACGAAGTCAACCGAGCCGCTTTCAAGCGCGGTGAGCATTGCCGGGGCAGTCTCAGCGGCGGTCTGCACGTCAGCGCCCGCTATCTGCGGCAAGCACTGGTCGTACCAAATGGTTGCAAGCTGCGCGGTGCAGCGCCCGCCCGTAAGGTCTGCAATGGAAGTTGCGGACGCAAAAGCGGAATCGGCCTTGGTCAAGCATACGATAGTCGCGTAGAAGTAAGGGCCTGCAAAGTCCACCTGCTCGCTGCGCTCTGCTGTCATGGACTGACCCGCGATAACCGCGTCAAAAAGCCCCGTCTGCACGCCCGGCACGAGCGAATCCCAGTCGGACTGAACAAGCTCCAGCTCCCAGCCGTTAGCCTCGCACAGCTTCTTTGCTATCATCACGTCGTAGCCGTTGGCGTAAGAGCCCGGCACATTGGAAATCGGCACTGCGCCGTTGGAATCGTCGCTCTGTGTCCAGTTGTAAGGGGCGTAGGCGCATTCCATCGCAACGGTCAAAACGCCGTCCTCAACGCCGCTCTTCGCTTGGCCGCTCTGCCCGCAGGCACACAGCGACAAAAGCATAATCGCGCACAGTGCAACGCAAATGATTCTCTTCATAACCTTTCCTTTCGCGGACGCTGTCAGCGTCCTTTCGGCTTTTTTCCCGGCCGTCGGGATAATGAAAAATGAACCGCCTGTCAAGCGGTTCATGGATAATCGGAATTAAGCTATGCCTATGCGGGCATATGCCGAGCCGTAAGCCATTGATAGCGCTTCACAAGAAAAATATGTGACAGTCCGGCAGATGTTCTCTGACGACCCAGCATACAAAAAACAAGGCATTTTCCGTATACTTCGGCGGTGGCCCCTTTCACGCTCTGCGGCTGCCTTGGCCTTGCAAAGAGCTACTGATGGATACCGCGCCTCTATCGACACTTATGCGATTCAATTTGGCCGTATAGTACCACCCTTTTATAGCTCCTGTCAATAGCGTTTTCGCATTTTTGTTGTATTTCTACAAAAATTGCGCGCCATTTTTACTTGCACGAGCGAAAGAAAACAAGGCTTCGTTTCTCAAAATGGGTTATTCTTTCCCCCATTCGCAAAAGGCAAATTTTTCTCACGCGAAATGCAAAAATATTTTTTCTTTTTTGCGCTTTGCTCTTGTGCGCCGCCAATGGTGTGTGATATAATTATGTAAATCATTTTATGTCTAATAGATTTTACATAAATACAACTGAAAAGGGGAGCGGGCGCGATGGAAAACCAAGCTGTGTCGGAGCTTGTTAAACGCGTGGCAAACGGGGACACGCAGGCATACGAGGAATTGTTTCTCAAAACAAAGGATAATGTTTATTTTCATGCCCTAACGGCGCTTTTGAATGAGGAAAGCGCGTGGGATGTGGTTCAAGATACATATACGGCGGCTTATCGCAGCATAACGCAGCTTAAAGCACCGGATAAGGCGGAAACTTGGCTTTGCGCCCTCGCGGGCAATCTCTGCTATTCGCGCTTGCGCCGCCGCCATTCCGTTCCCGGCGAGCAGGGGGACAGGCTCGCGCCCGAAAATGGCGGGGAGCTTGCCGCGCTTGTCGAAAAGCGTCTGCGCGCGCTCACGGATATGCAGCGCATGGCCGTGATATTCCGCTATTGCGATAAAATCACCCTCGCTCAGATAGGCACGATTCTCCGCTGCGGCGAGAGGGATGTTAATATGCTCCTCGCGGATGCCGAGCGCGCAATGTGCCTTCGCCGCGACACAAACGAGGCCGATACCTCCGATACGCTCACGCCCGCGAAGCTTAAAGAGGGGCTTTCGATCATCCAAAGCGGCGCACGCATATCGCTCTCTATTACTCTCAGCATTGCCGAAGATGTTGCGGCCAAGTGCGCCTATGAATCCTCGCTTCGCATAGTCTCCGGCGCGGGCAGGGAGCAGAAGTTTTCCGCCCGCAATGAAGCCGATGCAATTATTGCCCCCGTGTCGAAGCAGGAGCGGGATAAATATAATGAGCCTGCCGCGCGTGATGCGCGCACGGGCTATAATCCGCGCAAAAGCGCCATGGCGCTGGCTTCCGGGCTTGTGGTTGTGGGCGTTGTGGTCGGAGCAATGTCGATTAACGCCGTGTTTGAAGCGCGCAGGAGCTTATCCGACGAGCCGGACAATATAAGCTCCTTTATATCCGCGCAAAAATCCATCATGGTTGACGGCGCGCCCGCTGCGCTCTCGGACGAAGCAGAGCCGCGTGCGGTGGAAAGCGGCGTTTCCGTGGAAGCTGCGCAAGCGTACATCGGCGTGCTTTCCGACTATGTCGGGCACTACGGCGTGTGCTCCTCGTCCGAGGGCGAAAAGGGCGTGGCCTATGCCTCGCTTTTGGACTTCGATGCGGACGGGAAACAGGAGATGTATTTATACTATATCGACAACGCCTTTTCCCCAGAAAACGAAACCTACCGCTACTCCTCCGATGGCAAAGAGCGGCTGTGCCTGCATGAAGAGCTGTGGCAGTATGACGGGGCGCTTTCTCTCGTCTTTTCGCAGGAGCACTGCGCCGGGGCAAGCGCCGAGGACGGCACGGGTGCGGCGCGCTGGCTGTGCGAAAGCGCGGCGGGCGGGTATGATATTCTCACGTGGTACGGCTTCACCGATGAAAACGGCTATATAAATCACTCTTCCAAGCGCTATGAGCTTATAAACGGCGCGCTTGACAAAACCGAAGAAACCGCCGCCATGTTTGTCGTGGCGAACGAGGCCAAGCACCGCCGTGACGGGTATTTGATTGAGGAATACTACGGCACGGACAATGCCCACTTTGACGATGTTGCCTACTTCACCGAGGGCGCAGTTATCACCGACAGCGGCCGCAAAGCCTATAATTACGAGCAGTGCCAAGCCATTCTCGATATCGGCACGGCGGATGTAGTCCCCCTTGCCACCTTCGATGCCGAAACGCCCGTTGTGCGCCTTAGCGAAGCGTATAACGCCCGCCACCGGGGCGTGGAGCTGATAAGCTTCACAGGCTCGGAGAGCGAAATGCGCATGAGCTGGAGCGTGAACGATGTAAACGCATTTTTGAGCACCCTTGCCGACATCTGCACGGGAAACGCGTAGCTTTATAATAATAAAAAACCTCGGTTTAAACACCGAGGTTTTTTCATTCAAATCAAATCCTGCGCGGCAAAGCGCTTTTCGCTGATTTTGCACGATATAAGCGTCAGCCCCGCGAAGCAATAAGCCTCCGCGTTGCTTTATATTGTCCTTGTGCGCGGCATAGTCCAAGCCGAAAAATCTCACCTTGCCCGCGTTCTCATCATCAGCCCCAAGAGCTGTACCAGCTGCTGTAGTCCGCGCCTTGGCTCTTGGCCTCGTATGTACCGGTGAGCTTTGCCATAACACGCTCGTAGGCTTCGCTGCCCTCTTCGTAGGGGGTGGGGCAGTAGTTGTTGTAGTTATCGGCCATGCGCGCGGCTTTATCAAGGTCACTGCTGACGCAGCAGGGGATAACATCAAACCCGTCCGTGGTTACAGTGCCGTCTATATCGCGCTTGAGGGTCACTTGCACTATCGTCGTGTCGGGGTCGGACGGGCGCGTGCTCCCGCCGAACACCCAGTTGCCGAGTGAATAGAGAATCAAGCTGTCGTTATACTCTTCAATCGGTTGCAGACAGTGCGGGTGAGAAGCGTATATCAAATCCGCTCCCGCGTCTGCCACTGCGTGGGCGAGCGTGGTTTGGTTGTCGTTGGGGGTGTAGTAGAGCTCCAGCCCCCAGTGGAACATACATATTATATAGTCCGCGCCCTCTTCGCGCAGTGACTGCACCGCTGCCACGGCTTCTGCCTGTTTCCAGTCGGGGCGCATATCGTTGCCCGCTGTGTAAATGCCGAGCTTCAGCCCGTTCTTTGTTGTGACTATCTGTGCCTGGCGCTCCGTGCCGTAGGGCAGCCCCGCCGCTTCCAGTGCGGCCACGGTGCTTTGTAAACCCGCCTCGCCGAAGTCAAGACTGTGGTTGTTCGCGGTTGTCACAAAATCCACGCCGCCCTCGGTCATGATATTGGCGTAGCTTGTCGGTGCAAGGAAGTAGAACATCTGTGAAGAAGCCAGCTTCGTGTCGGAAAGGGTGCATTCAAAGTTTGCAAGCGTGTATTCATCGTCCGCGAAATATTGCACCGTGTTTGAAAACGGATAGGCGTAATCCTCGCCCACGGTCAGCGGCAAGCCGACGTCACTGCGTTCAAACTGTGTGGATGACCACAGTGTGCAGTCGCCTATGCAGGAGAGTGTGAAGTATTCCGGCTCCGGCTCGGGGGTCGGTTCGGGCGTAGGCTCGGGCGTGGGGGCGGGCGTTTGCGCCGCGGCCAACGCGGCGGCGGCTTCCTCGGCGCGCTGCGCTTCCAGCGCGGCCTCCTCCGCTTTCAACACGTCCCCGCGTATCTTAAATATCCATACCATGGCCGCCGCCAGTATAACCAGCAGCACGCCCTGCAAAACGGTTTTAAGGGTTTTGTTCATTTGCGCTTATCCTCATATCTTTTGCCGCCCATTTTGCACTTGGGCGGCCTTATTCTCGCTTGTGCTATTATACAGTCCCCCGCGCTTTCCGTCAAGACGCGGCGAAAAGTCAGACGGCGAAAATCCGCCTTTGTTCCCGGTTTGCTTTTAAAAAGTTAAGTGCGCGGGTTTCCCCGCGCACTAGGGCTGATTAGCGGTCAGAGTAAGCCGCCGAACTTGATGAATATCGGGGCGAAAACGAGTGCAACAACGGTCATCAATTTTATAAGTATGTTTATAGACGGGCCGGAAGTGTCCTTGAACGGGTCGCCCACGGTGTCGCCGACAACGGCGGCCTTGTGCGCGGCAGAGCCTTTGCCGCCGTGGTGTCCCTCTTCGATGTACTTTTTCGCATTGTCCCATGCGCCGCCGGAGTTGGACATATATATTGCCAGCAGAACACCCGTCACGAGCGAGCCTGCAAGCAGCCCGCCCAGCGCACCCGCGCCGAAAAGTATGCCGACGAGCAGGGGAGCGGCCACGGCCATAATGCCGGGCACTATCATCTCGCGCAGAGCCGCGCGCGTGGAAATGGAAACGCAGGAAGAGTAATCCGGGCGCGCCTTGCCTTCGAGTATGCCGGGAATCTCGTGGAACTGGCGGCGCACTTCTTCAATCATCTTGTAAGCGGCCTTGGAAACGGAGTCCATAGTCATGGCAGAGAACGCAAACGGCAGCATACCGCCGATGAGTAAGCCTATAACCACATATGGGTCGAGAAGATCCAGCGAGCTGAGGTTAACCTCGGTCGCGTAGGAAACGAACAGCGCCAGCGCCGTCAGCGCGGCAGAGCCTATCGCAAAGCCCTTGCCCATTGCGGCGGTCGTGTTGCCGACAGCGTCAAGCTTGTCGGTGATTTCGCGCACACGCGGGTCAAGGCCGCTCATCTCGGCGATACCGCCGGAGTTATCGGCGATAGGACCGTAAGCGTCAACGGCCACGGTGATGCCCGTCGTGCACAGCATACCCACTGCCGCAAGCGCGATGCCGTAAAGGTCGTTGGTGACGGAGTAGGAAATGTAAATGCCGATGCAGATAAGCAGAATCGGCACCCAAGTGCTCTTCATGCCGACTGCCACACCGCTTATAATGGTTGTGGCCGAGCCTGTCTCGGACTGGTCTGCAATGCGCTTGACGGACTTGTAGTCCTCGGAGGTGTAAATCTCCGTCACAATGCCTATCACAAGGCCGACTACTATGCCCGCGATGATAGCCGCCGAGCAGTAAAGCCGTCCGAAAAAGATTTTGCTGAGGAATATAGATGCCACGGCCACAATGCCCGCCGACACGTAAGAGCCCATTTTCAGCGCCTTGTGCGGGTTGGAGTTATCCTTGCCGCGCACGAAGAACGTTGCGATAATCGATGCGATTATGCCCACTGCCGCGATAACAAGCGGGTAGAGCGCGCCTGCGCCCTCAAAGAGCGCGCCTTTCGCCGTCACGCCCAGCGTCAGCGCGGATACAAGCGCACCCACGTAGGATTCAAAAAGGTCAGCGCCCATACCGGCCACATCGCCCACGTTGTCGCCTACATTGTCGGCGATAACGGCGGGGTTGCGCGGGTCATCCTCGGGGATTCCGGTCTCAACCTTGCCCACAAGGTCAGCGCCCACATCGGCGGCCTTGGTGTAAATGCCGCCGCCCACGCGCGCAAACAGCGCAATGGACGAAGCGCCCAGCGAGAAGCCGAAGAGGATGTTATAGTTGCCCGTGATTATGTATATAAGGCTGCACCCCAAAAGCCCGAGGCCGACAACACACATACCCATAACCGAGCCGCCGGAGAACGCGATAGACAAAGCGCGGTTCATCCCGTGCTCCATCGCGGCGTTTGCCGTGCGCACATTTGCCTTCGTGGCAACCTTCATGCCGAAAAAGCCCGCGAGAATGGAGCACAGCGCACCCAACACGAAGCAAACGGCAGTGCCGATGTCTATGAATATCGTGATAAGCGCGAACAGCACAACGATGAATATCGCCAGTATCTTGTACTCGGACTTCAAAAAAGCGTCCGCACCCTCGGCGATAGCGGTTGCAATCTCCTGCATACGCTCGTTGCCGGGTTCGGCCTTTTGCACATAATGCGCCTTATATGCCGCGAACAGCAGCGCCAGCGCCGCCGCCACGGGAGTAAACCATGTTAAAAATCCCATAATTTTTTCTCCTTAAGTGAAATAGCTGTAGGCTGATATGTGCATATTAGCCTATAATCAAGCTTTTTGCAAGGCTGAAATTCTGATTTTTTAGGCAAAACAAACAACTTCATGCAAAACGCTGAATTATTAACAATAGCAAAGAACTTTATAGTCGAATTGCATAAACTCTTTGTCAGATTTTGAGCGATAAAAGTGAAAATTCGATGTCAGATTTAAAACGTTACGTAATTTGTTCGTAAATTCCGCCTATATGCGCTCAATTTGCAATTTTCCGCCGCCCATAAAATAACCAAATCACCCTCCGCTCCAATTTTGCCTTCATCTGACTACGTGCCTATTGCGTTTTAAATAGAACAGTGGTATTATGTAAACAAGGAGAACTTGCGCCCTCTCAGTCAGCCTGACGGCTGCCAGCTCCCCCAATGGTGGAGCCAAGAAAGAGAGCAGCGCGAGAATATACGCCACCCCCTTGCCTCTCCCATTGGGAGAGGTGTCACGGCCTAAGCCGTGACGAAGAGGGCACACCATACATATTAAAAAAATCCCCCGCAAAAAACATGAAACTTTTTTGTTTTTAAAACGTTATATAAGTACCGGGTC
>CAZGFK010000001.1:0-86074 GCA_964524815.1 uncultured Oscillospiraceae bacterium | reverse complement strand
GATAGATGGTCGTTTAAGACAGAACCCGGCTTACAGACCTGCTCAACATCTATATTCGATTATAAGGCAGCAGCGACGCTGTTGCCTTAAATTTTCAAAGGACTGAGATATGGACATTCAAAAGCTGCTCGTTTTCATTATGGAGCTTATCGGCACGATTGCTTTCTCCGTTTCGGGGGCAATGGTGGGAATAGAACAGAAAATGGATATCTTTGGGGTGTGCGTGCTGGGTATCTTCACGGCTGTCGGCGGCGGAATGGTGCGCGATATTATAATAGGCATTGTGCCGAGCGCGCTTATAAACCCCGTGTACGTAATTGTGGCGATGTGCGCGGCGCTTTGCGTTTTCATCGTGCTGCTTCTTCGCAAAAAGCACCTGCACGGGCGCTTTCGCGCGGCATATGACGCGGTAATGCTCATTATGGACGCGCTGGGGCTTGGTATTTTCACGGCTGTCGGCGTGCGCACGGGCATAAACGCGGGCTATCCCGATAATACATTTCTCCTCGTCTTTCTCGGCACGCTGACCGGGGTCGGCGGCGGGCTTTTGCGCGATGTGATGGCAGGTGTTCCGCCGTACATATTCGTAAAGCATATATACGCCCTTGCTTCTATCGCGGGTGCGTGTGTGTTTATAATTATCTACAGATTCTTCGGCGAGGTCGCCGCGCTTATCGGCGCTTCCGTGCTGGTTGTGACGATAAGGCTGCTAGCCGCGCATTATCATTGGAATCTGCCGAGGCTTAAAATAAAGGATTAAAGCATGGAAAGTGAAATTAAACTGCGTATTGCAACTATAGATGATGCAGAGACGCTTTTAGCTATCTACGCGCCATATGTTCTCAACACCGCGATTACATATGAATATGCCGTGCCGAGCGTTGAAGAATTTCGCCGCCGCATAGTAACCACGCTTAAAAAATACCCCTACATTGTCGCCGAGGATAACGGTGCGCCTGTCGGCTATGCCTATATCGGCGCATTTCACCCGCGCGCGGCCTATGCATGGGACGCGGAAACTTCAATATATGTGCGAGAGGATTACAAGGGGCGCGGCTTAGGGAGAAAGCTATATGCGGCGATCGAAGAGATATCCCGCGCTCAAAACCTCGTAAAGCTCTATGCCGTTATCGCCTGTCCCGATATAGATGATGAATACCTCACGCGAAACAGCATTCAGTTTCACGCGCATTTGGGGTATACGCCCGTGGCTGAGTTTCAAAAATGCGCATATAAGTTTGGCCGCTGGTACAACATGATATACATGGAAAAGGCGCTTTGTACACTTCCCGATGTCCCCGGTGAGATAATCCCCTTTTCTGTTTTTGACCGAAAGACTTTAGTCTCATTTGGTCTTAAAGTGTAATTTCAAATAGTGTTGAAATATAGCGCGCTATCGTTTATAATAGCGCAAGGAGCAATTTAACAGGAGAAAAGAGTAATGGACGTTAACGCGAGAAATTTTATTGATTCATTTATTATCGAGGATTTATCCGAGGGTCAGCGCTGTGAGGGCATGAAGGTTCACACTCGCTTCCCGCCCGAACCGAACGGCTATCTTCACATCGGCCACTGCAAGGCGCTCACCATTGACTTTGGCACGGCAGAGCACTTTAACGGCATTTGCAATCTCCGCATGGATGACACTAACCCCGCCAAAGAGGACAACGAATTTGTCGAGGCTATTCAACAGGATATTCACTGGCTGGGCTTTGACTGGGGCGACAGATTCTATTTCGGCTCGGATTATTTTGAAAAGACCTACGAATACGCGATAGAGCTTATCAAAAAAGGCTTGGCCTACGTTTGCGAACTTACGCCGGAGCAGTTTAAAGAATACCGCGGTGACACTACGCACCCGGCAATAAGCCCGTGGCGCGATCGCCCCGTTGAAGAGAGCCTTGACCTTTTCGAGCGCATGAAGAACGGCGAATTTGAAGAAGGCAAATACACTCTCCGCGCGAAAATCGACCTTGCAAGCGGCAACTTCAATATGCGCGACCCGGTGCTGTACCGCATCCGCTATATTGAGCACCACCGCCAGGGCACAAAATGGTGCATTTTCCCGATGTATGACTTTGCCCACCCCATTCAGGACGCGCTTGAGGGCATTACTCACTCTCTCTGCTCGCTGGAGTATGAAGCACACAGACCGCTTTACGATTGGGTTGTGTCGAATGTATCCATTCCCGGCATTAAGCCGCGCCAGATAGAATTTGCCCGCTTGGGTATAAACTACACCGTGATGAGCAAGCGTAAGCTGAGAAAGCTTGTTGAAGAGGGCTACGTAAGCGGTTGGGATGACCCTCGTATGCCGACCTTGTGCGGCCTTCGCCGCCGCGGCTACACCTCGCGCTCCATTCGTGATTTCTGCGAGCGGATAGGCGTTTCCAAGGTTGATTCCACGGTTGAATGGGCGTTCCTTGAAAGCTGCCTACGCGATGACTTGAACGCAAACGCCAAGCGCGTTATGGCGGTTTTGAACCCGATTAAGCTTGTTGTGACAAACTACCCCGAGGGCAAAACCGAGCTTCTTGAAGTAGAGAATAATCCTCTCCGTCCCGAAGACGGTGTGCGTCAGGTCAGCTTCTCGCGTGAGCTTTATATAGAGGCCGAGGACTTTATGGAAGAGCCTGCGCCGAAGTACAAGCGTATGTACCCCGGCAATGAAGTAAGATTAAAGGGCGCGTACCTTGCCACCTGCACCGGCTGCAAGAAAGACGAGAACGGCAATATCGTAGAAGTTTACTGCGAGTATGATCCCGACAGCCGCGGCGGCGATCCCGCCGACGGGCGCAAGGTAAAGGGCGCTACCATCCACTGGGTCAACGCGCTTGACTGCGCCGAGGCGGAAGTGCGCGTATATGGTTATCTCTTCACCGATCCCGAGCCGGACGGTCAGGATAAAAACTTCCTTGACTGCCTCAATCCCGACAGCCTTACGGTGCTTTCCGGGTGCAAGGTAGAAGCGAGCCTTGCCAATGCCGCGATGCCCGAGCCGGGCAAGGACTCCGAGGGCTATCAGTTCATGCGTCAAGGGTATTTCTGCCTTGACAATAAGGACGCAAAGCCCGGTCATCTTGTGTTTAACCGCTCCGTGGCGCTTAAAGACAGCTTCAAAAAGTAAATAACATAAAACACAGCCCCGACAAAAAAGTTGGGGCTGTGTTTCGTATAGGCTCAAAACAAACCGTTGAAAAAGTTAACTACGGGAAAATATATAATCGGGATAAAAAGAGCCGGAATCATATCGCCGACCTTTATCCGCTCCGAGCGAAGCTCCAGCATATTGACGGCCATTGCAAGGAACATAGGCCCGCCTACAGCGGACATCTCGGTTATAACCTCTTCCGTTAAATACGGCTGGGCAACACCGGCTAAAAGCGTTATCGCGCCCTGGTAGACGAAGATAGGCACGGCGGAGAGGATAACCCCCGGCCCAAGCGCGGCAGAGAGCGCCACTGCTGTGACCGCGTCAATAATGCTCTTTGCAAAAAGCGTGCTGTAATCGTGATTTAGCCCCGCCTGAATAGAGCCGAGAATCGCCATAGAGCCGACACAGAAAAGCAAAGATGATGTAACAAACGCATCCGAAAACTGTCCGCGGCAAAGGGGCGAATCCTTTAATCTTTCCTTTATGATATCGCCGGACGCGCTTATACGATCATCAAGCTTCAATGCAATGCCGATAATCGTGCCGATAACAATGCAGATTACAACGATTAATATGCTGCTTGTTTTTATCGCGCCCTGTATGCCGATTACCGCAACTATAAAGGCCATAGCGGTAAGAAGAGGTTTTGTAAACCGCTCCCCTATCTTATCTCCGAATACACTGCCGATTAATCCGCCGATGATAATTGCAACGCTGTTTGCGATAGTGCCAAGCATGATACTTTATATCTCCGTTCATTTGAAATGCCTTGTGATTATAACGCAACGGCGGCAAAGTGTCAACCGAGGGAAATGCGTATACAAAGCACGCAAAATATGATATACTTAAATAAAAAACAAAGAGGCAGCAAATATGGAAAAGCATTTATTCTTAATCGGCGAAAAGAGCGCGGGCAAATCGGCGCTTATAAAATCCGTTCTCGGCGATAAGCTCGGCTACGCCGGGGGCTATATAACCTACGGGGAAAAGAACCAAGACGGCGCACTGCTCGGCGTTAATCTTATTCCGGCGGCGGCTTTTGCCGGGATAAGCGGATATGAAAGCGCGCGTATACTCACGGCAAAGGGCGGCAAAATGACTTCCGACAACGAAGTATTTCGCGCCGAGGGCGTTCGCCTTTTAAAAGAGAGCGAATATTACCCCTTTACTGTGCTGGATGAATTCGGCGGGTTTGAGCTTATTATCCCGCAGTTTCGCGAAGCACTGCTCGAAGTATTAAACTCCGATATGCCTTGTATAGGCGTGCTGATGACGGAGCATGAGGGCGAGGCACTACGTTCAGCGCTCGGCCTAGGCGAAAAATACAGCGCATACCGCCGCGCCCTACACACTGCACTTGAAAATGACCCCGACACGCGCATAATGAAAATCACCGACAGTGACGACACAAATGCCCGCAACGCCGTTACGCAATGGGCAAATGAATACGCAAAGCTTTGAAAAATGCCCCGCACGCTAATTATCGTGCGGGGCACAAGTATACATGATTAAATTGCTTCTAATTCGCGCTTGGTGTCGCGCAGGGCGATGTTAACCGCCGCGCCTACATAAATCACCATACAGCAAGAATAAAGCCACAGCATAAGCAAAATGAGCGAGGCAAGCGAACCGTACACAAGCGGGTACTTTGCCGAGCGCCCTATAAACGCAGAGAACATAAGCGTAAAGGCAACGAGAACAAAGGTCGTAAAAAGCGTACCGGGAAAGGTGCTGTAATCATCGCTCGCGCGCTTTGCCGCTTCATATACGCTCCAAACGAGTACGAAGAATATCCCGCCCATGACAAGAAAGCGCATCCAGTTCCATGACCCGCTTATATCCACAAAGGGCAAAAGCTCATTGACAAAGTTAATAAACTCACGCCCCGTGAGCATAACGAGAATGGCAAAGTAAATTGCCGCAAGGAACACAAGCGAAAACACTATGCTGAAAACGAAATACATTACCGCCTTGAATTTTACCCCGCCCTGCATACGCCCTATAGTCGTCTGCAAGGAGCGTGAAGCAGCGGAAGCCGAGGTAACAAGCACGACAAGCCCGGCTACCATCATCGCAGGGCTGTTGTTTGCCGCGACATAATCAAGAAAGCTTTCAAAAAGCTCCATAGTCTCCTCGGAAACGAAGCTGCGGGTAAACTGCAAAATGCGCAGGGCACGCTCATAGCTGTTGCCGAGCATGGTATAAAGGCAGATAATAAGCGGGAAAAACGTCATCGTGAAATAATAAGAAAGCGCGGCAGAAGCTATAGAAAGCTGGTTATGCGAGCATATACGAATAAGATTTCTCGCAAATCTTTCACCCTTATCAATCAGATACGTCATCCCCCTTTCGTAATTTTTAATAATATCAGCATATAAAGCGCGTTGCATCGCCTGCAACGCGCTTTATAATATGAATCAACTGCTTACTTCGCGTTGAAAATCTTAAAAATGCTGTCAAACGGGTCTTCGCCGTTTGTTTCGCCGGAAGCGGCAGCCGGGCGTTCCTCGCTCATGGGAGCGGGAACAACGGGAGTCGCCACAACGGGCGCGGCGGCAGCAGCCTTTTCGGCAGCGCCGGTAAAGAGACCTTGCGGTCTGTCCTTAATGGAAACCGGGCGCACGGGGACAGCGGACGCGGCGGCAGATGCAACTGCGCTCTCGCCAACAACAGCGGAAGCAGGAGCTTCCTCAAAGCCCGTTGCGATAACGGTCACGCGAATTTCATCCTGCAAGGAAGAATCGAAGGTTGCACCAAAGATGATGTTTGCATCCGGGTGCGCGGCTTCCTGAACAAGATTGGCCGCCGTTTCGACATCTTCAAGATCCATGTCCTCAGAGCCGGTTATGTTGATAAGCACACCGCGCGCGCCGTTGATAGAAGTCTCCATAAGGGGGCTGGCAACAGCGAGCTTGGCCGCATCCTCGGCCTTGCCCTTGCCTGCGGCATGGCCGACACCCATGTGTGCAAACCCGGCATCGCGCATGATGCAGGAAACGTCGGCAAAGTCAAGATTGATAAAGCCGGTGTTCTTGATAAGGTCGGAAATACTGGTAACAGCCTGATGCAGAACATCATCGGCTATTTCAAAAGCGTTTGCAAGAGTAACCTTTTGATCGGTGGCATACTTCAAGCGGTCGTTCGGGATAATCAAGAGAGAATCGACACGGCCAAGGAGCTCTTTAATGCCCATGTTGGCCTGATCCATGCGCCGCTTACCCTCGAACTTAAAGGGCTTTGTGACAACGCCGACAGTGAGTATACCGGCTTCGCGCGCAATCTCAGCCACAACGGGAGCTGCGCCCGTGCCCGTGCCGCCGCCCATACCGGCGGTGATAAACACCATGTCCGCATCCTCGATTGCCTTGGCAATGTTGTTGCGGCTTTCCTCGGCAGAGCGCTTACCCACATCGGGATCGGAGCCTGCGCCCTGTCCGCGGGTCATCTTCTCGCCTATCTGTATTTTCTGATTGGCATTGGAGACTGCGAGAGCCTGCTTATCGGTGTTAACGGCGATAAACTCAACGCCCTGCGTCCCGGCCTTGACCATTCTGTTTACAACATTATTGCCTGCGCCGCCGACGCCGACCACCTTTATAGTGACTACATTTTCAGGCCCTGTTTCGGCTTTGAAATCCATACTTCTGCCTCCTGTTTTTATCTTATCACAAAAATGTGAGATCTTTTTTATTTGATACCGTGCTCTATATAATATTACATTTTCCGCTCTAGGTCAATAGATTTTTTTGTTTTTCGGAAATTTTTTGTTATCAAATTGTAATTACACGTGTTATTCTGACATAAAGTGCGCGGTTGCACCGTCGGACAGATTAAGATAGCCGACATCTTCATGACTAAGCTTGTCCAAAACGGCGGCAAACATTCCAAATTTATACTCTGTGTTAGTGTTTGCGCCTATCTTCACGGTCAAGCGTCCGCCGTAGTAGAAAGTAACGGCGGAAAGATCCTCAAAGTCTATTTGGGTTACACTTGAAGCAAGGCCGCGCTGTTCAATCTGATACAAAACCTCGGCCAAGTACTCCACCGTGTCCGTTTCGCCGCTTTCGGTTTGCATGGTTTCGCCGATCAAAAGCGTACCGGGGCTTATTCCTCGCACGGCGATGAGGTTTGAAAGCTCCTCTTCTGCCGCTTTACCCAGCACCTTGCAGTTATGGTCAATCGTCCAGTTCTCACCGCCGAGGGAAAGATACGCAAGGGCTTTGCTTTCCGTAACCTCGATAATAACCTTGTCAGGCAGCTTTCTTTCAACCGTGACTTCCTCGATATAAGGAAGCTTTGCGAAAACGCGGCTGAGCGCGGCAAAACGGTCAAAGAAGAAAAGGTTGTCACCCTCTTCTATGTCTATAGCGCGGATTATCTCGCTGTCGGTATAGTGGGTGTTGCCGTTGACCTCAATGTCGTTGACACGGAAAAATACGCTCATTACGAATATAAGGGCAACCTCGACAATCACGAACATAAGCGGCGCACTGAATGAGCTGTGGCGGCGCGGCTTCATGTATTCAGAATGCTTGTCGGCAGGCGGCTGATTTGAATGTGTATACGCCATACTGTGCTGTCCTTTCGGGGCGAACACGCGCTTTCTTTCGCGCATGAACGCCCTAAGAATAGAAATTAATACTCAAGATAAATATCCGCGCCGAGAGAGCGTAAGCGAACATCAAAATGCTCATATCCGCGCGTAATATGCCCGTCATCGAATATAACGGTCTCGCCCTGTGCGGCAAGCCCTGCCACTATCATGGCCGCTCCCCCGCGCAAATCCGTGGCATTAATCGCCGTACCGTTTAAGCACTCCACGCCCCATATTTCCGCGCGCCGCTCTTCCGTGACGATATCCGCACCCAAACGGCGAAGCTCCGGCACTTGCCTGTAGCGGTTTTCAAAGATGTTTTCCGTAATCACGGTGCAGCCCTCGGCCTTGAGCAGCGCCGCCATTAAAACGGGCTGTGCGTCCGTGGGAAAGCCGGGGTACGGCTCAGTCGCTATTTCGCCGGGCGATTTTAATCTGCCTGTGGAGCGAATGCGCACGGCGCGATTATTGCTTATTATATCACAGCCTGCTTGATTTAGGAAGTATAGAACAGTAGAAAAATGTTCGGGAGATACGCCGCGCATTTCAACATTTCCACCAACGGCGGCAACGGCGCAAGCTATTGTTGATGCCACTATCCTGTCCGGGATAATGCGGCATACGGCGCGCTTTGCCGCGCGAAAGGAGGATATTTCAACGCAGTCTGTTCCTGCGCCGGTGATTTCAGCGCCCATGGAACGTAAATATTCCTGCAAGGCAACGATTTCAGGCTCACGCGCCGCGCCGTGGATAACGGTCTTACCCTTTGCCGAGCACGCAGCAAGCATAATGTTCTCCGTAGCGCCGACACTGGGAAACGGCAAGATAATCTCCGCACCGATGAGATTGTGCGCGCGGCACACTATCTCGCTTCCCTCTTCCTCAATCTCCGCGCCCATGGCGCGAAGCGCACTCAAGTGTAAATCAATCGGACGCTTGCCGAGCTGACAACCACCGGGCAGGGATAACCGCGCCTCGCCGCAGCGAGCTATGAGCGCGCCCATAAAAATTACGGATGAGCGCATTTCTTCCATGAGTTCATGCGGGATAGCAGAGCTTGAAAGATATGTAGAATCTATAAACACCTCGTTGCGGCGCTGCTCGGCGGTACACCCGAGATGGCGCAATATTCTAAGCGCCGCGTCAACATCCCGCAGTTGAGGGACATTAAAAAGCTCCGAGCGTGCCGGGCTTATTATAGACGCCGCTATGATAGGCAGTGTAGCGTTTTTCGACCCTTGCACAAAGCACGCGCCCGAAAGCTGTTTTCCGCCGCGAATATGCCATATATCCATACCGAACCTCCCCGTGCTTATCAATCCACACTCTGCGACAAATCACACTTATATTATGCTCACGGGGAGACTTTGGTTATCTTATTTTTTTACAAGCTCCAAGATGATATCTACTATTTTATCCGTTGCATCGGGCACGGCGAGCGAGCGCATTGCCGCACTCATTGCGACAAGCTCATCTTCGTTGCCCAAAAGCTCGTTGAGCTGCGCCAATAGAGAGGCTGCGTCAAATTCGCCCTCTAAAAGCACCTTTGCCCCGCCCGCCTTTTCAAGCAGGCGCGCATTCTTCTCCTGATGATTGTTTGTTACATTCGGCGAGGGTACGATTATAACAGGCTTGCCCATATACGCAAGCTCCGAAAGCGTAGACGCACCAGCGCGGCACATGATTACATCCGCCGCCGCCATAACGCGCGGCATATCGTAGATATACTTGCGCACATCCACACCGCGCTGAAGATAATCAGGCGCGGTTTCGTTGAGTTTTTTCATAAAGCGCTCATAGTACATTGAGCCGACAGAATGAATAAGCTTGAACTTAGGCTCGGTATCTAAAAGCGTGATAAGCTCAGATATGACATTGTTCATGTGCGCTGCACCAAGTGACCCCCATACGGAGACGACAAGGGGCGTATTCTCATCAAGGCCGAGTTCTTTCTTCGCCGTTACCTTATCATAAGCGGCAAATTCACCGCGCACGGGCGTACCCGTTACAAAAACGCGCTCGGGGTGATGATAGGCGGCTTTGCTGTCCTCAAAGCCGACCATTACACGGTCAACTCGCTCGGCAAGAAGCTTTGTAGTAAGGCCGGGAACGGCGTTGCTTTCATGTATGCAGGTAGGAATACCCGCTTCATGCGCTGCTGTGAGCACGGGATAGCACACATAACCACCCGTACCTATAACGGCATCGGGCTTAAATTCACGCATAATGCGCTTAGCCTCGCGCGTAGACACCGCGACATTGTGAAGCGTTTCGATATTATGGCGCACAGCTTTCAAGCTCTTGCCGCGGCTGATATTGGTTATTTTAAGCGCTTCGATTTTATAGCCCTCACGGGGAACAAGCTCCGTTTCCATTTTGCCCTCAGCGCCGATGAAAAGAAACTCGCTGTCGGGCATAAGCTCGCGCAGTCGCCCGGCGACCGCGAGTGCAGGATTAATGTGTCCGGCTGTGCCGCCGCAGGTAAGGATAAACTTCATATATATCTGTCCTTTCTATTTCGTAAGCACATCTCGCGATGCACCGAGGATTATACCCATTTCAAAAAGCTCTATTAAAAGCGCTGTGCCGCCGTAGCTGAAAAACGGGAGCGAAATACCCGTGCAGGGAATAAGATTTGTCACCACTGCGACATTGAGGAAAACCTGTATTGCAAGGAGCGTGATAATGCCCGTGCAGACAAGAAAGTTGAAGCGCTCATTCATGTGCAGGGCAATCCAATACCCACGCAAAATGAGCAGCGCAAACAGCACCAGGATAAGAGCTGCGCCGATAAAACCCAGCTCCTCACATACAACGGAAAAGATAAAATCATTATGTTCTTCGGGAAGATACAGAAACTTTTGACGGCTGCCGCCGAGCCCCAGTCCGGTAAGACCGCCGGAGCCTATGGAATAAAGCGACTGAACGATTTGATATCCCTCATCGGAAGAGCTTGAAAACGGGTCACGCCATGTGCTGATGCGGCTTGAAGCATAGGGGAAAAACATGAGTATCACGGCAAGCGCCGTGCCGACAACGGAAAACGCCGCTATAAACCACCCAAGGCCGCCCCCGCCGATGAAAAGCATAACTGCGCCTATCGCAATTATAATAATCGAAGCGGAAAAGTGCGGCTCTAAGATAAGAAGCCCGACCACCGCAAGCAATATAGCACCGAACGGCAAAATGCCGTAGCGGAAAGAGCGCATTTTTCCGCGCATACGGCAAATGAGCGCAGAAAACGAGATAATCACCGCAAGCTTGGCAAGCTCCGAGGGCTGAACCGTCAGCCCTCCCACGCCGAGCCAGCGCCGTGCGCCGTTTGCTTTCACGCCGATAAACGGTACAAGCAGCAATAAAATAAGCACGGCGCCGAGAAAATAAAACGCCGTTCGCCGATAAAAGACCATCGGGATGCGCGAGGCAAAAAGCATGGCGCACACACCCAAAAGGGCAAACAAAAGCTGACGGATGAAATAATAAACGGCGTTGCCGCCCGTGATGTTGCCGGGGTCATAATAAGCGCGGGCATAGCTGGACGAGAGCACCATAATTACGCCGAGCGTCAGCAATACCACAACCAAAATAAAAAAAGTCGTATCAAACCCGCGTCGTTGCGTCTTTCCCGAAACAGCGGAAAAGTCGGCGAGGCGGGCGCTTTCATAACGCATTTTCCCACCTCCCCGACTTAACGTCAAAATCTCATATCAGAGGGGATAACGCTGAAACACCCCAATAAATGATATGACGGCAAAGGTCAGAGATATGCCGGTAAAAAGAACAAAAAGTTCGCGTTCTTTCCACTTTTTTCCCGTCCAGCCGCCCATTTCAAGATGGTGGTGGAAAGGAGCCATGCGGAAGATACGTTTACCGTGAGTAAGCTTGAAGTAGGACACCTGTATGATGTCGGACAAGGTTTCAATAATATAGATAATGCCAAGGGTTACAAGGATAAGCGGCATATCGTAAGCAAATGCCAGCGCCGCGACTGCGCCGCCGAGGAAGAGAGAGCCTGTATCGCCCATGAAGCACTTGGCGGGGTTGAAATTATAAATCAAAAAGCCCAAAAGCCCACCGACAAGAGCGGAAGCGAATATACCAAGCTCCAAATAATTCTCGCCCCAAAGGAACGTAACGGCAACAAAGAAGAAGAACACGGGTATGCTCGTACCGGCGGCAAGACCGTCAATGCCGTCCGTGATGTTGACGGCGTTAACCGTGCCGACGATGACAAAGGACGCAAATATAAAATAGAGCCATTCCGGAACGAACACGGTTTTATTGAAAAACGGAATGTACAAATCCGAAGTGACAAAGCCCAGCTCGCGCATCAAAAGCACAAACACCAGCGCAGCAGCAAGCTGGAGCAGAAACTTCATCTTCGCCGTAAGGCCGAGGTTTTGTTTTTTCTTGAGCTTTTCCCAGTCGTCCAAAAAGCCGATTGCACCGAACGCAAGGGCGAAGAGAAGTACAAAAATATGAACATAATCGCCGTGCAGCATTCCGTCAAAGCCGACAGTAAGGCACACAAATATAACGGCGGCTATAAACATCACGCCGCCCATTGTAGGCGTGCCGGATTTCGACATATGCCATGTAGGGCCGTTGGATTTTATTTCTTGCCCTGCCTTTTGCTTGCGCAGCCAAGGAATATAGAATTTGCCGAACGCCGAGGCAAACAAAAACGCAAGAACAAAGGCGGTAATAAGCTTTATCGTCATTATAACACTCCAAACAAGGTCGTTATTGCGGAAAAGCGGCAATTAAGAGCGGTTCTTTCTCTCTTCAAGCCAATCAGCCACGATTTCTCTTTCATCCATGTGGTGCTTTTCATGCCCCACTATCTGATAATCCTCGTGTCCTTTTCCGGCTAATAATATTACATCACCCGGGCAGGCATTGTCAATAGCCCAATGTATAGCCTCTACCCTGTCGCAAATAACTTTTTTCGGCGTGCGCTTGGATTTCATGCCCGCCGTAATCTCTTTTATAATTGACATCGGCTCTTCCGTGCGGGGGTTATCGCTCGTGACAATCACAAAATCGGAATTATCTGCGGCAATTGCGCCCATGATAGGCCGCTTTAAACGGTCTCTGTCGCCGCCGCAGCCGAAAAGGCAAACGAGCCTGCCGCGCGTAACGGGGCGCAGGGTCTTTAATACGGTTTCAAGCGCGCCGGGCTTGTGGGAATAGTCAATGATTATATTATAATCCCCGTCTGTCGGCACAAGCTCCACGCGGCCTTTAACGCCCTTTGCCGTCGTCATTGCATCACAGCAGTCTGCCAAGCTTATCCCAAGCGCCAAGCCCACGGAAATTGCGCCGAGGGCATTGTGTACGGAGAATATGCCGGGGATAGCAAGCTTCGTCAAAGAAAGCTCGTTGTTATATACCGCCGCAAAGCGCACGCCGGACGCGCTCATGCGGATATCCTTTGCAGTTACATCGGCGTTATCCGTCTCTGCCGAGAAAGTAATGGCCTTGCACGTTGCGCCCTCGAGCATAAACTTTGTATATTCATCATCCGCATTAAAGCAGCCCGTTGTACACCGAGAGAACAAAAGCCGCTTTGCCTCGGCGTATTCCTGCATCGTCCCGTGCAGGTCAAGATGATCCTGAGAGAGATTTGTATACTCTGCCACGTCAAAATGAATCCCCGCAACTCGTTCAAGCGCAAGGGCGTGAGACGACACTTCCATTACGACATGGGTGCAGCCCGCCTCTAACATCGCGCAAAAGAGCTTGTTAAGCTCGTAGCTTTCGGGGGTGGTATGCTCGGAATGGAGATGCTCCTCCCCTATCATATTTCCGTTTGTGCCGATAAGGCCGACCTTTGCGCCGAGCTTGGTCTCCAAAAGGTGCTTTATGAGATAAGAGGATGTTGTTTTGCCGCTCGTGCCGGTAATGCCGATGAGGGTCATTTTAGATGCGGGATTGCCGAAAAACTCGCGGCTGACGAGGGCAAGCCCCTTGCGACAGTCCTTAATGCGGACATAGGGCGCACAGGTATCGGGCGCATCCTCGCAGAGAACAACCGCCGCGCCCTTTTCCACAGCCTTGGGAATGAATTTGTGCCCATCGCTTTCAAAGCCCTTTATGGCAACAAATAAATCGCCCGGCTCGGTTACGCGCGAATCATAGCTCACGCCCGAAATCTCGATATCTAAATCCGCCGTGCATTCAAGCACTTCAAGCTCCTGTATCAAATCACGCAGCTTCATATCTATCCTCCGTTGTCGTTTTATTGCATTAATATCTTCCGAGCATAGCCTCGTCATTATCAACTAAGCTCACTTCTATCGCCGTGCCGTGCGTAGCTAACGCGCCGGGTTCAATGCTTTGCGCGCTGACGGTTTGTTTATCCGCATCGGTGACGGGGCTGGATGTGCGTATATATATCCCGTAATAGGAAAGCGTATCGCGCGCCTCGGCGTAGGTCATGCCGCTAAGCTCCGGCACGGTTTCGACTTCTTGAGAGGGCGTTGCGCCCAGGTAAAGTATAATCTGACTGCCGGAGGCCAAGCTCGTGCCGGAATAGGGCAGCTGATTTGTCACGGTGTCCCCCTGACCTATCGTGCGGTAAGTTAATCCCGCATCAAGCACCGCAGACGCTGCCTTATCAAGGGTCATATCCAGCACAAGGGGCATAACCGCCTCGGCGCTCTCTCCGTCCTTTTCAGGTTCTACGCCCATATAGGGTAGAATGTCCGCCATCATGCGCCCGACTACGGGCGCGGCCATTTGCCCGCCGCTTATGTATACACCGGATTTATCAGACGGCGTATCGAGAAACACAAGCACCGCGATTTTCGGGTCATTGGCCGGGGCAAAGCCGACAAAGGAAACTATATACTCCTTTTGCCCGGTTTTTGCTTCCAAGCTCACTTTTTCGCTCGTCCCCGTTTTGCCGCCGATGCGGTAGCCGCTCACGGCGGCGTTGCGCCCCGTGCCGTCCTCGGGGTCTCCCACTACCTTTTCGAGGATTTCTCTGAGCTTTGCGCTCGTCTCCTCGCTGATAACCCGGCGCACGGTTTGCGCGCTGTGCTCATACGCGGTGTTGCCGTCCGCGGAAATCATACCGCGCACAACATACGGCTGCATGAGCCGCCCGCCGTTTACGCAAGCACTCACAGCCGTGATGAGCTGCAAGGGCGTAATGGTAAAGGTTTGGCCAAACGAGGCCGCCGCAAGCTGGGACAGGTTTTTCTCCGAGCAGAAAGTATTCCTGCTCCACCATATGCTGCCGCTTTCTCCGGCAAGGTCGATGCCTGTGGTTGCGGTTAAGTTCGCGTCCCTATCTTCGCTTAGATTGAGAAAACCGAAGCGGTCGCAGTATTCATAAAAGGCATCCGCGCCGACACGTTGGCCGATGTTGACAAAAGCGACATTGCAGGAATGCTGTACCGCCTGCGTAAGCGTTTGTGAGCCGTGTCCGCCGTATTTCCAACAGCGGATGGGATTAGTCCTACCGAGCACACTAACCGTGCCGGGGCAGTAAAAGCCGTCATTCAAGCTCACTTTGCCCTCTTCAAGCGCCATTGCAAGCGTGATAATCTTGAAAGTTGAACCCGGTTCATAGGTATCGGACAGCGCCTTATTGCGCCACTGGCGCTGTTGAGCGCTTTTTAAAAGCGCGTTTGCTTCTTCCTCGCTCTCGGCGTTTTCTATCGCCGCGCGTGCTTCATCGCTGACATCGAGGAAATTATTAAGGTCATAGCCGTCCAAAGAGGCCATAGCCAAAATTGCACCGGTGTTAACATCCATCGCAATCGCGCCTGCGCCGTTTTGAATGTCGTAATCCTCAACAGCTTGTTTGAGGTGCTTTTCCACGTAATACTGTATGGTTGAATCTATCGTGGTGATTATATCACAGCCGTCCTCGCCGGGAGTGTATTCTTCAAAGCGGGAAAATAAAAGCTCCGTGCCGTAGGCGTTTGTCGCGCGGACGGTTTTTCCCGTTGTTCCGGCAAGGGCGGTATTATACTGCGCCTCTATCCCCTCAAGGCCGTAATTATCCGTGCCGACAAAGCCGATGAGATGACAGGCTAGAGAGGAATTCGGGTAATAACGCTTTGTGTCCGTTTCCAAGCGCACACCGCGTAGGCCGTACTCGGTTTTAAACCTGCGCACTTCATCTGCCTTGTCGCTTTCAAGCTTACGCGCAACGGTTACATACCATGAGCCTTTTTGGTTTTCCTTATCCAGTATATCATATCGGTCAAGCCCCAGTATTTCGGATAATCTGTCGGCGATTAGCTCTTTATCCTCGCCGTACATTTCTATCTCCGCCGGACTTAAAAACACATTGTCAACTGAGGCGCTTACGGCAAGGGGGTTCATATTTGTATCGTATATAACGCCACGCGCGGCCGAAGTGGGCGCTTCGCGAAGCTGCTGACGTATGGCGAGGTCTTCATAATAGCTGTGGTCTATAATTTGCAATTTATAAAGCCTTGCTAAAAGCAGAGAAAATGCACCTACACCGCACACTGCCATTAAAAACAGAGTGCGGCGCAGCATTTGCCTGCTCGGTTCGTATCGGCAGCCGGAACTTTTATTCTTGTCTGACATGGCATTCTCCCGCGCAAAAGTATTATTGCATTAAATATATTACGCGGCTTATCCAAGTATGTCAGGCTATATAATCGTTTATATTAAGTATTTCTATCTGCTCGGGCGTACAACGGCACATACCGAGCCTATCAAGAGCGTAGCGTTCCAGCTCCTCCATGCTCACGGTTTTCTCTGTCGCGGCCAAAAGGATTGCATTCTCTTCGGTGAGTTGGTTAATGCTCTTTGTCAGCTTCGCGGCGGTATCATTCAGTGCCGCAAGCTTAATTGACGCAAAAAGCGACAGCACCGCAAGGCTTGCCGAAAAAGCGAAGAGCACAAGCACGAAAAGCGTATTTGAAACTCTTTTCATCTACCTATACTCGCTCGGCCACGCGAAGCTTTGCACTGCGTGAGCGGGGGTTTGCGTCCAGCTCATCCTCGCTCGGCAATATGGGCTTGCGGCAGACACTTTTGAGGGTCTTTTTAAAGCCGCAAGTACATATTGGAGCCTCCCTCGGGCAGGTACAGCCGCTTTCACGCGCGGCAATACCCGATTTCACGATTCTGTCCTCAAGAGAGTGGAAACTAATCACGCATAAGCGCCCGCCGACTTTAAGCTTATCGGGGGCTGTATCCATGAGCGTGGCTATCGCGCCAAGCTCATCATTAACGGCAATACGAATTGCCTGGAAGCATCTTTTTGCAGGGTGCTGCTTTTCACGAAGAGCGGCAGCGGGAAGCGCCGATTTAATAATATCGACTAATTCAAGTGTTGTTTCAATTGGCTTTTGCGCGCGGTGCGCGTCAATGGCCGCGCTTATCTTGCGCGCGTAACGCTCTTCGCCGTAATCCCAAAAGATACGGTTAAGGCGGTCAACAGAATAGGTGTTGACAACATCATATGCCGTCAAGCCCATTGATTTATCCATGCGCATATCAAGAGGCGCATCGTTCATATATGAAAAGCCGCGTTCGGCTTCGTCTAACTGCGGGGAAGAAACGCCGAGGTCAAATAACATCCCGTCAACGGCGAGGATATGGAGCTTATCCAGTATGGAAGCCGTGTCGGAAAAATTGCCGTGAACGAGCGTAATGCGGTCGGAAAACTCCTCTAAGCGCTTTCCGGCGCGCTCTATGGCGGTTTCATCGCGGTCAATGCCAATTAAATGCCCCGTTGTCAGGCGCTTTGCAATCTCGTATGAATGCCCGCCCATGCCGAGGGTGCCGTCAACATATATTCCATCCGGCTTTATATTAAGGTTATCTATGCACTCATCGAGCAAAACCGAAATATGTTTAGGCGCATTCATCAAAATTCCAGCTCCTCCATTACCGCCGCGATGTTCTCCGGCGTAGTTTCCTCGGCAAATACGGCGCTCCACGCCTCACTGTCCCACAGCTCCGCGTGATTATTGCAGCCGACTACGGTCACCTTTTGCTTTAAGCCTGCGAAATCGCGCAAGTTTTGCGGAATGAGCGCGCGGCCTTGGCTATCAAGCTCACAACGCGCGGCGTGAGCAAAAAGCGGGCGCATTTTGCGCTGCTTCGTATACGGCATGGCGCTGACCTTATCGGAAAGGGTCTGCCAATTCTCGCCGCTGTAGGCGCAAAGGCATCTATCCATTGAAAGCGTAATAAAAAAAACATCCCCCAGCTCATCGCGCAGCTTCGCCGGTATAAAAAGCCGCCCTTTGTTATCTAAAGAATGCTGATATTCGCCGGTCATGTTATTTGCCCCTTTCGCCCCAGATATGCTCCACTTTAAACCACAACAACCCACTGTGTGCTTTTATTATAGAGGTGGTTCACATAAAATGCAAGTAATTTTTTTTGACTTTTTTTGAAGCTTTTTGTTGCTTTTATCTTTGAGAAGTTATAAAAAACACCCTGACAGCAACATCTGCCACTGTCAGGGTGAATCACTTACTATATGTAGTTTATTTGCCCTTTGTCAAGGCTCGCGCTGAATCTTCGTAATGGGCGCGCCTTGGCGCTTTGCGCCGGGTGCGGGCTGGGCACGACGCACTTCCTGAGGCTTTGCCGCGTTGGGGGCAGGCTGAACGGATGCTCCCTGTGCCGTGGGCTTTGCGCTCGCTTGAGGCTCTGCCGCTGCCTGTACGGGCGCAGCGGCAGCCGCCGCACCGCCCATGGAATTAAAGGCATTGTGCGCCGTCTGAAGCTTTTTAAGGGCATCGCTTACGCTTGCTTCGGACTGCTTCATGATTTCGTCGACATACTCTGCCGCTACGCGTCTGAGCTCTTTGGACTTAGCCTCGGCGGAATTAATCATTTCCGCACTGCGTGCACGGGCAACGCGGACAATCTCCTGCTCCTCGATCATGGCCTTGGACTTTTCCTCGGCACTCTTGCGCATGGCCTCGGCCTCTCGCTTTGCGTTGCCGATGAACTCATCGCGCGCGGAAACAAGGCGCTTAGCCTCGGCAAGCGCACTGGGAAGATTCGCCTTAATCTCGTTGATGATATCAACGGCCTTTTCGCGCTCGATTATACATTTGTCGTTGCCGAGGGGAACGCCCCAAGCCTCGGTAACCATGCCGTAAAGGATATCAAGAAGCTCAATAATATCAGTGCTGTTATCCATTAACCATTCCTCCATTGCAAAGCTTTGTTTTGAATGTCGCCTATTATTTCATCCGGCACCAAGCCGGTTAAGTCCGCATTGTACTTTGCCATTTCGCGCACCATGGACGAGCTTAAAAACGTAAACTTCGCGCTCGCCGTGAGAAACATGGTTTCCATTTCGGGGTTAATCTTCTTATTGAGGAGATCCATTTGAAATTCATAGTCAAAATCGGAAGCCGCTCGAAGCCCTTTCACAACCGTGCAGCCCTTATAGCTCTTGGCATACTCGGCCAAAAGCCCGTCCGGAGTCTCCACACGGACATTAGGATATTTCGCCGTGACGCGGCGAACCATATCCGCGCGCTCCTCAACGCAGAACATCGGGGAAGTTTTGGATGCGTTTTTCATCACGCATACAATAACCTCGTCAAATATTTTGGCTGCGCGGGATATAACATCAAGATGCCCAAGCGTAATCGGGTCGAAGCTACCCGGACAAATAGCAGTTCTCATACTGCGCCTCCCAATTAAGAAGCTTTAACGTATTTACAAAGCTTAACCTTGCCGTAAACGTATTCACGCACTTTTTTATAAGGCTCAGAGAGCTCCGGAAGCTCTTTATCTCGGCGAGCTTCAACTATTATTATACCACCATCCGACAATATGTCAACCAAATTGATGGTTTTCAAGACTTCTTCATACAAAGTTGAATCATACGGCGGGTCAATAAGAATAACATCGAACTTCTGCCCACTGCGTAAAAAAGCGAGCGCATCCGTCTGCAAAACCGTGGCCGTCAGGCCGCAGGTTTTGAGATTTTCTTTTACTATCTTCGCTGCCACGCTGCTCTCATCCGTAAATACGACTTCCGCCGCACCTCGGCTGAGGCATTCTATACCGAGCTGCCCTGTCCCGGCGAACAAATCCAGCACACGCCGCCCCTCAATATCAAACTGAATGATGTTGAAAAGCGCTTCCTTTACATTGTCCGTTGTCGGGCGAATGTCGTAATTATCCGGGGTTTTTAAGCGCCTGCCGCGCGCCGAGCCTGTAATAACTCTCATCTATTTATCTCCTGTTTCGCTGTGAAAATAATCGTATATCGCAAGAGCCGTATTCTTGGGTACGACAAGGCGAAGTTGATCTATACTCGCTTCTTTCACGGCCTTGACGGATTTGAAATACTTCAAAAGCTCCGCCCTGCGCTTTGCACCCACGCCCGGTATCTTTTCAAGCTGAGAAACATAACCCTCGTTTCTGAGCGCACGTTGGTATTCAATCGCAAAGCGGTGTGTTTCTTCCTGTATGCGCCCTACAAGGGCAAACACAGCAGGATTTGAGCTTATGCCTATCTCGTGCCCCTCGGGGGAAATCAGCGCGCGTGTGCGGTGTCTGTCGTCCTTTACCATGCCGTAGGTTGGTACGGATAATCCGAGGCTTGCAAGTGCGTTCACGGCCTCTTTTGCATGATTTTCGCCGCCGTCAATGAGCAGCAGCTCCGGCAAGGGGGAAAAGCTCTCATCTCCGTCTACATAGTGCTTAAAGCGTCTGTAAACCGCTTGGTGCATACTGGCGTAGTCATCGCGTATCGGCATATCCTTAATGCGAAACTTCTTGTAGGCGCGTTTAAGAGGCTTTCCGTCTACGTGAACCGTCATCGCCGCGACTATGCCCGTATCGCCGAGGTTTGAAACGTCAAAGGCTTCTATGCGCTTGGGAAACACATCAAGCTCCAAGGCCTTTTGCAGCCATTCAAGAGTTTTGCTCGTGCGTTGGGCGGCGGTTGTGCGGCGCTGTATTTCCTCGCGCGCATTCAACCGAGCGCTTTCAATGAGCCTCATACGCTCGCCGCGCTTCGGAGTGTCAATATATATGCGCCGTCCGCTCTCCTCGCTCAAAAGCTCTTCCAGCGCCTCGCGTGCATCAATTTCGCATGGAAGCAGCACGGACTTCGGCCAGCCGCCTCTGTGCGCGGTGTAATACTGCAAAACCAAATCCGCCACAGCCTCGCTGTCATCCTCTAAGGGTTCATCAAGCATTATAACGTCTTTCCCCACAAGATCGCCGTTTACAAAGTGCAGCACGGCAAAACAACTCTTCGCACCGCGCACAAAGCCGACAGCGTCCGTATCGGCAAAGGCGGTGGAAATAACGCGCTGCTTATTCGCAAGGCTTTCCACAGCGCGCAGACGGTCGCGAAGCTCGGCGGCATATTCAAAGCGCAGCTCCTCTGCCGCAAGCTCCATTTTCTCTTTAAGCTCGCGCGTCAGTTCTTCGCTTTTTCCCTCTAGGATAAGCAGAGCCTGTGCAATTCTGCGGCGATATTCGTCCCCGTCCGGTTCTCCTCTGCACCACCCGGCGCAAACGCCCATTTGATAGTTAAGGCAGGGGCGCGCCTTGCCGATATCGCGAGGAAAGATTTTGTTGCACTGCGGCAGTAAAAGCGCTTTTTGTATAGTTTCTATTATCTCGTAGGTTTGGCTTCGCCCGCCGAACGGGCCAAAATAGCGCGCGCCGTCCTTTGTTTGTTTGCCGACAAGCTTTAGGCGCGGGTATTCGGTTCTTATATCCAAGCGGACAAAGGGATAGCCCTTATCGTCTTTGAGGAGAATATTATATTTCGGCTTGTGGCGCTTAATGAGGGAGTTTTCCAGCACAAGTGCTTCAAACTCGCTTCCCGCAACTATGACGTTGAAATCGCGCACCTTTTCCACCATTGCCGCAACTTTCGGCAAATGCTCGCCGTGGAAATAGCTTGATACGCGGTTTTTAAGCTTCTTCGCCTTGCCTACGTATATCACTTCTCCGTGCTCGTCAAGCATAATGTACACGCCCGGCAAAAGCGGCAGATTATTGGCTTTTTCGCTGAGAGTGTCAAGCATTTATCATGCCTCGCTTTTTGTTTCGGTTTTATCCTCGCCGCGTTGCCCCAAAAGCGTCCACAAGGTTATGGAAACTATAACGATAACGCCGCCGATAAGGGCAAACACGCCGGGGCGCTCCCCGTCAAAGATGAGCACCCAAACGGGGTTTAAAAGCGGTTCTAAAGCGCCCAAAAGGCAGCAGGCCAAGGGCGGGCAATACTGAGTTGCCTTGACATAGAGTATATACGATATGCCAAGCTGAAAAACGCCGAGAACAAGGATAGACGCGGTGGCAACGGGCGTAAAAACAGGCTTTGTCGCAATAATAAAAGGTAAGCCCACCAAAAAGGTGAATAATTGGCCGTTCAATATGGCGCTGAAGCGCTCTTCCCCCTCTAGGTTGCCGACAACGATAAACATTCCAGCCATAAACATCCCGGCTGCGATTGCAACGAAGTTACCGAGAATGTATCCGGGCTTGAGTTGATCGAAAAAGAACAGCGAAATGCCGATAAGCGTTGCAAAAACAACGCTTAAATCCCGGCGGCGGATTTTCTCTTTTAAAAATATCGCCGAGAAAACGACTATAAATACAGGGCTTGTAAACTGCAACACTATCGCGTTTGCCGCGGTTGTGAGCTTATTTGCAACGGCAAAGCAGGTGTAAACGCTTCCCGCAAAAAGCCCGCCTAAAAGCGTTCGCTTATTGAAAACATAGCGCTTTTTCGTAATTAGCATATATACGGCAAAGGTTGCGGCGGCAATGAGACTGCGCATTCCCGCAACGGCAAAGCCGTTCCACGGGATGAGCTTTATAAATATCCCCGCCACGCTCCACAAGGCCGCGCACAAAAGCATTTCCAGCGTAGCGGCGGATTCTTTCGTAATTTTCATATGACCCCTCAATATAATATAAGGGACGTGTTATGCCACGCCCCTTGATACGTAATGTTGAATTATCGGCTCACTCCGAGAAGTCGGAATCAATGAGCTCGGAAAGAGTTGCAATGGCTTCGTCTTCATCAGCGCCGTCAGCAATAATGGTGATGGCAGTGCCTTTGACTATGCCGAGAGAAAGCACACCGAGAAGGCTCTTAGCGTTCACACGGCGCTCGTCTTTCTCGACCCAAATGCTGCTTTTGAACTCGTTGGCTTTCTGAATAAAGAAAGTCGCGGGTCTGGCGTGAAGACCTACCTGATTGTTGATGACTACTTCTTTGCTTATCATACTCGCCACTCCTTAAAAAACTTCTTTTTGTCTTCTAATATTATTTTCACCACGATTGGTTATGATATAATCTAGCAAATTTTTGCGTTTTCGTCAACAAATTTCGCTCGATTCGTTGTTTTACACATTTGCGGTGCGATTGAACAGACGATTTTATTTCAGTTCGACAACAGTTACACCTGTTTCACCCTCGCCGTAACGCCCCAATCGGAAAGACTTAACAGCTTTGTTCTTCTTTAGCATCTGCTGAATTGCCGCGCGCAAGACACCTGTGCCTTTGCCGTGAATAATGGTGACGGTCTTGAGCTTTGACATAACGGCGCTGTCGATATAACGCTCTGCCGCGAGCACGCCCTCTGCCGCCTCCATACCGCGCAGGTCGATTTCCGAGGAGACTACTGCGGTTCTCAGCGCAGTGGCAGCCGCTGTAGAAACGGAGACTTTTTTCTTCTTTGTCTCGTTCTCTAAAAGCAGCACTTCGTCTTCCTTGGCAGTTACATTCATTATGCCCGCGCGAAGCGTCAGCACCCTTTCGGGCGACACGGAAACCACTTCCGCTTTCATACCCATTGACTTTATCTTTACCGTGTCCCCTACTCTGATCTCGCGCGAGGACTTTTCCTCTTCTTTCGGCAAAGCGGCAGGGCGAAGCGTGTTTTCATGTTCATTCAAGCGGCGGCGAAGCTCACTGCGCGCTTGGTTAACGCGCTGTGCATCGTCCTCGTCGTTATTGTGCTTTTTCATCTCGTCAAGCTCAGCAAAAACGCTTTCAGCCGTGGCGCGCGCCTCGCTTATAATACGCTCTGCTTCGCGGCGGGACTTCTGATCCGCCTTTTCAAGGCGCACTTCAAGCTCGGCTTTCAAAAAGGCGGCTTTTTTTACACTCTCTTCGGCGGCTTTCAGCTTCGCGGCAACTTCGTCGCGCTCTTTTTCAAGCTGTAGGCGCGTCTGCTCCAGCTTTTCAATTGTGGCTTCAAAGTCGGCGCTTTCAATGTTGATACGCGCTTTGGCATCGTTTATAACCTCGTCCCCCAGCCCCAAGCGCTTGGAGATTGCAAAGGCGTTTGATTTGCCCGGTATGCCGACAAGCAAATGGTATGTCGGGCGCAGGGTTTCCACGTTAAATTCGCAGGACGCATTCTGCACTCCCGGCTCATTCGTAGCGTACACCTTAAGCTCAGCATAGTGCGTTGTAGCGGCGATTATCGCGCCTTTACGGCGCGCATTCTCTATAATCGCAATTGCCAAGGCTGCGCCCTCGGTGGGGTCTGTGCCCGCGCCAAGCTCATCAAAGAGAAGCAGGGAGCGGTCATCGCATTCGTCAAGTATGGAGACGATGTTCGTCATGTGTGCAGAAAAAGTAGACAGGCTTTGCTCTATGCTTTGCTCATCGCCGATGTCGGCAAGGATATGCGAGAATACGGGCATATTGCTCCCGTCCGCGGCGGGAATATGAAGCCCGCACTGCGTCATAGCGGCAAGCAAGCCTATAGTTTTGAGCGAAACTGTTTTACCGCCGGTGTTAGGGCCTGTAATAACAAGGGTATCAAAGTCGCTTCCAAGCTCCAAGCTTATGGGGACGGCCTTTTCGCGCTCAAGCAGTGGGTGGCGGGCGCGGCGGAGTATAATCCCGCGCTCTGCGTCCAAGCCCGGCTGTTGACAGTCAAGCTTATACGACAGCTTTGCCTTTGCGAAAATGATATCCAAGCGCACAAGCAAATCAAAATCGGTTTCAATATCGTCCTTATGCTCGGCGCAGTCGGCAGAAAGCTCGGCTAGGATGCGTTCAATTTCAAGCTTTTCCTTTGCCGCAAGCTCACGTAGCTCGTTATTGGCCTTGACAGCGGCCATAGGCTCTATAAACACCGTCATGCCGGACGCGGATATATCATGTACAAGCCCGGGCACTGCGCCCTTATGCTCTGCCTTTACCGGCACTACATAGCGCTCGGAGCGCATGGTGATAATCGGTTCTTGCAGTGCCTTGGCATAGCTCGGCGAGGATATAATCTTTTGCAGAGCGTCTCGCGCCCTCGCCGCCGCCGCGCGCATTTGGCGGCGGAGCGTGGCAAGGTCGGGAGAAGCGCTGTCGGCTATCTCCTCTTCGCCTACAATAGATGTATTTATCTTCTCTTCCAAGAATTTATTTGCACGAAGAGCATAAAAGAGGCTGTCTATACACGTTTTGCCTACACTGTCATCCGCGATATAACCACGCACAAGGCGCGCGCATTGCAGTACGCGCGCAATATCCATAAGCTCGCGCGTATTGAGTGTGCCGCCCAGCTCAGCGCGCGAAAGCGATGGGCGAACGTCTTTCACCCCTGAAAAGGACGGATTTTGCCGCACGGTCATCATGGTTTTCGCCGCGCTTGTTTCTTCCTGGCGGCGCTTAACCTCTGCCGGCTCATACGCCGGGGAAAGCTGCGCGGTTTGCTCCTTCGCCGCCTCGCTCACTGCCTCGTGAGACAACATTTCAAGAACGGCGGGAAGCTCAAGCGTTAGTAATGATTTTTCGGTAAAGCTCATAGTATTTCTCCGCAGTGCGTTTATAAGCGCACGCTTTTATAATAATCCAGGGTTGAAAATTTCCGTTCCGTTTGCCGAAGCAAATAGTTCTCCGATGCCTCGGAAAGCTTTTTTTGCGCGTCTTTTTCTATGGAAAAAGAAAAAATATGCTTGGGGTCGGCAGACGCTATATAGCGCATGGCGCTTAACGAAGCCGGGCATAAGGGCGCAGTCGCGCCAAGCTCCGCCGTGCGGCAGGTGCGGCAGCACATTCTACCGCTTTCCAAGCTCAAAGCGGGGCTTTCGGGCGCTTGATTGCCGCAAACGGCGCACGCATTAAGTTCCGGCGTATACCCGGCAAGGCACATTAAGCGCAGCTCAAATGCGGCCTTGATATGCTCATGAGAATAAAGCTCACGGCTGAGTGCGAAAAGCGAATTTAATCCAAGCTGCATTAAAGGCGGGTCTTGTTGGTCTTCAATTGAAAGTGCGGCTAAACACTCGGCAAAATAACAGCCGAGCGCGAGAGCTGTAATATCCGTGCGCAGTGCGTCAAATCCCTCTATAACCGTTCCCTCGTTCACCGTCCACTTGCCTTTATTGAAAAACAGCGTCAAATCCGAATAGGTTAAAAGCTGGGTCGCGGCAGAGGTTTTGCTCGTTTTTCTCAGCGCGCCGCGCGCTTTTGCGGTGAGCTTGCCGTGCTTATCCGTTATAAGCTCGATTATCCTGTCAGATTCCTTATAGCGCACCTCGCGCACAACAAGCGCTTTCATGGTTTCGTACATATATGTATGCTTCAATCCTCCGGCCGGGGATGCTCACCCGGCCTGTTACTCATAGAAGTTTCTCTTTTTCTCTCTTCAGGGTCGTGCATGGATTTGTACAGCAGATAATAAACCGGGTCGCCGGTTTCGCTGAAAGCCTGCCAAACAGCGTCTTTCTCCATAAAACCACCTCGGCTTTATTATCTGCACCCTTTCGCGCGTTAGCAATGGTATATATTAGCGCGAATAAATCATGACCTTATTCATTCTTAAAGCCGAAATTGCGAAGAAGTGACATTGAATCGCGCCAATTTTCCTTGACCTTAACCCAGGTTTGTAAATTGACCTTTGTCCCCATAAATTCCTCGATATCAACGCGAGCAAGCTCGCCGATACGCTTTAGCATAGCGCCCTTTTTGCCGATGATAATGCCCTTGTGGCTGTCCTTTTCGCAGTAAATTGTCACTTCAAGGTCGATTATACCGTTGTCGCGCTCGGAAAAGCGCGTAACCTCTACCGCCGTGCCGTGCGGGATTTCTTTATCAAGGCACTGCAAAAGCTTTTCGCGCACAAGCTCGGCGCAAATCTGGCGCTCTGGCTGGTCGGTTATCATATCCTCGGGGAAAAGGTGCGGCCCTTCCTCGGCGTACTTTTCCATTTCGTTAAGAAGCTCTTCAAGCCCTTCGCCCGTTTTTGCGGAAATGGGAATAATGGACGCAAAGCCGTCATACGCATTGGAATACAGCGCCATAACCTCTAAAATCCTCGTTTTTTCAACGGAATCTATCTTGTTTATAACAAGCACGGCCGGTGCGCCTGTTTCCTTAATGCGCGCTATGAGCGCTTCTTCCTGCTTGCCTATCTCCGCTATAGGCTCAACAAGCAGTAACACAAGGTCAACATCGGCCACGCTTTGGCTCACAACATTCACCATGTAATCGCCCAGGCGGGTGCGCGGCTTATGAAAGCCCGGAGTATCCATAAGCACAAGCTGCGTTTCACCGCGCTCCACAATGGCGGTAATGCGGTTGCGCGTTGTCTGCGGTTTATTGGATACTATTGCGATTTTCTCCCCGACGAGCGCGTTTGTCAGCGTGGATTTGCCCACATTGGGTCTGCCGCATATAGTTATCATCGCTGATTTTTCCATGGTTTTTCTCCTTTATTCATCGCCCATAATGGCTTTTTCTCTCGCGCGCATTTGCTTTTTCATTTCGCCCTCGTCCACATGGTCGTAGCCGAGCAAATGCAAAACGGAATGCACGGTTAAATACATAATCTCGCGGTCATACCCGTGACCGAATTCCTCACCCTGCGCCTGACAGCGGGGAACGGAGAGCATCATATCACCAAGCATGATAGCGCCGGTATCCATATCCTTTTCGCAAATATCCGCGTCAAATCCGCCGGGTACAAGCTCATTCATAGGAAAACTCAACACATCCGTTGGCCTGTCCACGCCGCGATACTCGCGGTTTATGCGGTGTATGCCCTCATCATCCGTCAAAACAACGCTCACCGCGCACGGCACATTTACACCCTCTGCGTCCAGCGCCATGTTGACGGCCTTTTTTATAAGCGCGGCGGAATTATTATGCCCTAATCCCCTCAACTCACGGCTTAAGTATATTTCATGCTTCATTTTTGCTTCCTCTTATAGTTCTTAGCGGGCAGCTTTTTCGCGCTCTCCTGCGGGTGGCTCTTGTCGTAAACCTCGTATGCCTCAATGATTTTCTGCACCAAGCGATGGCGCACAACGTCAGACCCCGTAAGTGCGCATACGGCGATATCCTCTATCCCGTCCAGCACCTTCATCGCGATTTTTAAGCCGCTCGTTTTATCCTCGGGCAAATCTATCTGCGTGATATCGCCCGTAATAACCACCTTTGAGCCGAAGCCTATACGCGTGAGAAACATTTTCATCTGCTCGCGCGAGGTGTTTTGCGCTTCGTCCAAGATAATAAAGCTATCATCCAAGGTGCGCCCGCGCATATACGCCAGCGGTGCGACCTCTATATTGCCGCGCTCAAGGTATTTTTGATAGGTGTCCGCGCCGAGCATATCAAAAAGTGCATCATAGAGCGGGCGCAAATACGGGTCAACCTTGCTTTGCAAATCGCCGGGGAGAAAGCCCAAGCGCTCTCCTGCTTCCACGGCGGGGCGCGTGAGGATAATGCGGTTTACCTCTTCCGCGCGGAAAGCCGCCACTGCAGCCGCCACAGCAAGATAGGTTTTGCCCGTTCCGGCAGGGCCTATACCGAGGGTAATGGTGTTTTGCGAAATCGCGTCACAATACGCCTTTTGGCCGAGGGTTTTGGGCTTTATGGGCTTGCCCTTGGCCGTAATGCATACAACATCCCCGGCAAGCTCGTTTATCTTCGTCTCCTTGCCCTCTTTGACAAGCTTCAGGATATAACGGACATTCTGCGCGTCTATATTCTCGCCCTTGGCCGCGAGCGTCAAAAGGCCGTTTATGGCCTTTTCGGCAAGCATAACATCTTCCGCCTCACCGCAGACATGAATCATATCATCTCGGTCAAGAACTTTTACGCCAAGCTCGGTTTCGATTATACGTAAATTCTGGTCAAACGAGCCGAACACGCTTATCACGTGCTCCATTCTATCGACCTTTATGGTTTGTTCTATCATTTGTGCATCCTTTCGCGTCAGGTGTATTCAATAAGCTGCGCTATGTTCTCTTCGCACGAGGCGCGAAGGGTCACACAGCATAGGCCGTTATTCTCCGTGCAGGTAAGAGATGAAGAAAGAATCTTCCCTCGGCATTCGCTTTTAAGCGCTTCCATAAGGCGCTTGCCCATTTCATCAGGCGCACAGATAACGGCGTTTTCCGTTTCATACGGTATAAACTCCTCGGCAATCAGAGTTATCGGCAGGGCAAAAAGCCCCTTAACCCCTATTTTATAATTATGTATGATTTTATCACATTCGTCAACAGTATTTCCACTGCTAAAATATAAATTGCATCGGTTTTTTCCGAATTTCAGGGCATAGCGCGTAAAGCGCAGGGCGCGCGCGGTTTTCTTTTCGCCCTCTATGGGGCAAATTGAGGTTATTTCATACCATGTATCGGCGGTAATCTCCCCTTGTGCGCGCACATAGCGCACCTCGCCCGAAAGGCTTTCCATACCGCCGGAGATAAGCATTTCCCCCGCTGTCACGGATTGCCCTATCCCCACGGCGGGATTACCGTTTTTCGCGGATATGCTCTTTATTATCCCGGCGCGGTGCGCAACAATGTCCGCCCCCTCGCTTTCAAGATAGATTTCGGGCTTTTCAAGCCGCTCGGTCAAGAGCACCACGGCGCGCGAGGAGCTAACATTAACGCTCATCCAAGATAGGCTCGGCAAAAGCGTGAGCATTTTCGCCCGGACAAGATCCGTACTCAGTCCCGGCCAAAATGCACCGCAGTCCACACCGCATTCGCTCAATGCACGCAGCACCTCGCCCTCGGAAACGCTTTCACAGCCGTAAATATCTATATCCCATATAAAAAGCGAGGATAGGGTTAAAATCGCAAACATGACGGCAGCAAAGATAAAAAGCCACATATGATTTTTAATCTGCGCGCGCAGACGGCTTCCGCCCTCAACGTCGAGCTTTTTCACATCGCACATACATTTTCGCGCTATTCCCTCAACCTCGCCAAAGCTCTCTTCATACGCCCAAAAGCGCAAGGTGTACGCGTCCGCGCATTCAAGCGCCCAAAGCTCTATGCCCTCTAAGGCACAGGCATTGAGTACGCTTTCCGGGAACGCACCGCACACCTCCATCCTACAGCAGCCCTTTATGTTGCGTTTTAACCCTTTCATCAATCCCACTCCAAAGCCTGAATACGCCCGCCGATAAAAAGCCTCTCGGCTGACATTAGAATAAGCTGTAGCCCCGCACCGCTTAAGGTGAGCTTGCCGCGCGGCAAGCGGATAACGATCCGCTCTTCGCCGTAGGATAGAAGCCCACGGTGATTTTCAACGGCAACGCGCTTGCCCGATGTTACAGTTACTCTCGCCGCACCCGGAACGGCCTCTTCCGGCAGGTCAAACGCTTCCGCTAATGCTTCCGCCGCGTTGCTTATACTCATCATTGTGCCGCCTCCTCATTTTGTATAAATCTATGCACAGGGACATAACTTGATACTAATAACATTCGCGGAGGCAACCCCCATGAAGAAAAAACTTGCCGTATTCCTCGCCCTCGGCGCATTTTGCGCGTTCGCGCTTTCCTCTAAAGCCGTGACGGAAAGCTGTAAAGAAGCGTTATCACTCTGCGCGCAGCTTATTATCCCCTCGCTTTTTCCTTTCTTCGTGCTCTCCGTGCTACTCAGCAAAATCGGCTTTCCCGCGATTATTTCAAAGGTACTCGCTCCCTTTGCAAAAAAGCTCTTCAATGTCTCCGGGGCGGGTTCAAGCGCACTTATAATCGGCTTAACGGGCGGCTACCCCATGGGAGCGGCGTACATAGGCCAAATGGTCAAAAACCGTACTGTCACGCCGAAAGAGGGTGAGCAGCTGCTCACTTTTTGCAATAATTCAGGCCCGGCTTTCTTAATAGGCGCTGTCGGCGCGGGTGTGTTCTCCTCTTCGCGCATTGGGCTTTTTCTTTACGCCGTGCACATAGCGGCGGCAATCTGCACCGGGGTGCTCGTTCGCTTATTTATACCGAAATCGGACAGGCAAGAGCATGAAGCGGCGCAATTTGAAGCTATACCTTTTTCAAACGCACTGGCAGAGAGTGTGCGCACGGGGGTATTAAATGTGCTTACAGTCTGTGGGTTCGTGTCGTTTTTCTATGTGATCAACGCGCTTTTTGACGCAAACGGTATGCTCTCTGCGGTGGTCGGCTGGATTGGAATTAAAACGCACTCAGAATTACACTTCGTCCGCGCGCTTATTGTAGGCACATTTGAGCTTGGCGGCGGTATCGGCGCAATGCGCGGCCTTACCGCCACGCCTATAAACATTGCGCTTGCCGCTTTTATGGTGGGCTTCGGCGGGCTGTCCGTGCATTTTCAAACGCGCGCCGTCTTAGCTGAAAGCGGCGCAAAAGGCGGCCTGCATTTTGCAGGTCGCCTTATAAGTGCAAGCATTGCCGCTCTTTTTGCGTATTTTCTTTGTCCGCTTGTGCTTTAAGCTCTCAGTGTGTCTGCGAACTTCTCATAGCGCGCGATGGCGGCGTTGCAGGCATCTTCATCCTTGCCGCGGCTGAGAATGTAAATCTTAATCTTAGGCTCTGTACCGGACGGGCGAATGATGAAGCTGCAACCGTCGGCAAGCTCAAAGTAGAGCACATTAGAACCGGCAAACGGCGTTTTATCCACCTTGCCTAGGCCTGCAACCCATATGCTGCCGTCAGAATAGTCTCTCAGGCGGATTACTTCCTCGCCCGCAATCTCCGTGGGCGGCTCGGAGCGAAGAGCGCTCATGAGCGCCTGCATCTTCTGCAAACCGTCAAGGCCGGGCATAACAAGGTTAATCGTCTTTTCCTTAAACCAACCGTACTTTTCGTAAAGGGAATTGATCGCATCAAGAAGCGTCATGCCCTTTTTGTGATAAAATGCCGCCATTTCGGCCACGAGCATGGCCGCAGTAACAGCGTCCTTATCGCGCACATAATCGCCGCACATATAGCCATAGCTTTCTTCAAAGGCGAAGATATACTCATAGCTGTCCGCCGCCGTCCACTCGGCAACGCGTTCGGCCATGAACTTAAAGCCGGTAAAGGTGTCCTCAAAGTGTACACCGTTTGCCTCGGCCACGGCGCGCGCCATTGCAGTCGTGACAATACTGGCGACAGTGCCGGGATTTTTGGGCAGAGTTCCGGCGGCCTTGCGCGCAGTGATAATGTACTCCAACAGCAGCACGCCGAGCTGATTACCCGTAATGGTAACATACTCGCCGTCCTTGCCGCGCACCATAGTGCCGATACGGTCAGAGTCAGGGTCAGTGCCGATTATGAGGTCGCTGTTAACCTTTTTGGCCAAGTCCACCGCGAGATAGAAGCCCTCGGGGTTTTCCGGGTTCGGGCTTTCCACCGTGGGGAAGTTGCCGTCAATCACCATCTGCTCCGGTACGGGATAAAGGTGCTTTATGCCAAGGCGCTTGAGCGCTTCCGGCACGAGCTTATAACCGCAGCCGTGGAACGGCGTATATACAATGCGCAAATCGTCCGCCACCTCGGCGACAATGTCTTTATTAACAGCCTGTGCCAAAACGCGCTTCAAAAACGCTTCATCGGTTTCAGCGCCGATAATCTCAATGCGCCCATCGCGCACAGCCTCGTCAAAATCGCAAGTCTTAAAGCCCGTAAAGACATCTATGGCTTCCATTTGCTTTGCGATTGCTTCGGCTTTCTGCGGGGGAAGCTGCGCGCCGTCAGACCAATAGACCTTATAGCCGTTATATTCCTTGGGGTTGTGGCTGGCGGTGATGTTTAAACCGGCGGTCGTGCCGTAATGCAAGACGGCAAAGCTCAGCTCCGGCGTGGGGCGAAGTGCGTCAAAGAAACGGACATGGATTCCGTTTGCCGCCATGACGCAGGCCGCTTCCTTGGAAAACTCCTCGCCGTTGAGACGGCAATCATGCGCAATGGCAATGCCCTTATCCATTGCGTCCTTGCCCTCGGCCGCAATTACGTTGGCAAAGGCCTGTGTCGCGTGGCGAATGATATGTATGTTCATGTTATGAAGCCCGAGCTTCATTGTGCCGCGCAAACCGGCCGTGCCGAACTCCAGCGGCGCAAAAAAGCGGTTTTCGATTTCCTTTTCATCGCCGCGAATTGAATCAAGCTCTTCCCACTCCTGCTCACTGAGAGCAGGACTATCGAGCCAGTGCTCATACTCTTCTTTATAGTTCCTCATTGTTTTCCTCCTTGCACAATTCTATTGCGTCATTTAAAAGGCTTTCGGGGACATATATATCAGTTCCCTGTCCGCTCATGCCAAGCACCAAGCGGCCAAAACCGCCGTCACCGGGGTAGGTGCGCAGACACGGAATATTATACGCTTCCAGCATATTGACCTTCAAAACATCGTTCAAGTCAAGGTTTTTGCAGTTGCATAAAAACGCCGGGCACTCATACTCGCCGCTTTCGGTTTTCGGCCAACGCGCCAAAAGCTCGCCGGGTAAATCGCGGCTCCAATTACTATCATTGATCATACTAAGCTTAAACCTTTCCAAGTCATTTGTGGTATCTTGAACCCTCGTTTATCTTAAACGCGCGGTAAATCTGCTCGGCAAGCATTACGCGCGCAAGATGATGAGGAAATGTCATTTCCGACATACTAAGGCGCATATCCGCGCGCCGTTTAACGCTTTCATCCAGCCCGAACGAGCCGCCCACCACAAAGCAAAGCTTCGGCTTGCCGGAGCTTTCTCGCTCACTCACAAGCTTTGCCATGCCCTCGCTTTTCATCTGCTTGCCCTCTACGCACATGGCAACCAAATAAGCGTCCGACGGGATATTTTTCATTATATCCGCCGCCTCGCGCCCAAGCGCCGAGGCAATTTCCTTTTGCGATGGATTATCGCCCAAACGTTGCTCGGTAAGCTCTATTAAATCGAGCTTACAGTACGCTTGCAAGCGCTTTGCATACTCCGAAAAGGCTTCAATATAAAACTTCTCGCGCATTTTGCCGACACATATGAGCTTTACTGCAAGCATACGCTGCCCTCCTCGGTATAAAGCTCCATAAAGCCAAGTTGCGGCGCACAGTAAAGCGCCGTATCAAACCCCGTGAGGGAGCGTTGAACGGTAGTCAGCGCAAGCTCCGGCGTGTTATTCGTGCGGCTGAGATGTCCTAAAACGAGCTTCTTTGTGCCGCTTTTGGCAAGCCAGCGGGCAAAAACGGCGCAGTCGGCATTGGATAAATGCCCAGTATCGGCCAAAATACGCTTCTTTAAGTAAACGGGATAAGGCCCGTCACAGAGCATTTTTTCATCGTGGTTTGATTCCAGCAAAATAATCTCCGCCCCGCAGAGAGCGGAATACATTTCGCTCGTGATACAGCCCGTGTCGGTTGCAACGGCAAAGCTACCGTCACCCTCGAGCCTATAGCCCACGCTTTCATCGGTATCGTGGCTTGTGTGGAATGCGCAAACAGACAACTCACCCAAGGTGAAAGCCTCGCCCACGGGGATAATGTTCATGCGCCCTATAGCATCCGGCAGTACGCCCATAACGCGGTTTGCCACAGTATGGGGTGCATAAAGCTTGAAATCCGTCTTTTTCAAAAGGGTTTTCAGGCCGCAAATATGATCGGAGTGCTCATGCGTAATGAGCACTCCGCCGATATCTCCGATAGTAAGCTGCGCCTGCGCAAGCGCCGACACAATCCTGCGCGCGGAAATCCCGGCATCAATCAGTATATTGGTTTTACCCTGCGTGACGAGCAAGCAGTTCCCGTCGGAGCTGCTTGCAAAAATACATACTCTCATCAAGAAACGCAGATCACTTTGTCCGCAGTTTCGGGAGGATCGGGGAAGCTGACAATCTCAATATCAGCGCCGAGAGAGCGAAGCTTGCCTACAAAGTTTTCATAGCCGCGCTCGATATAATGAATGTCCTCCACTTCGGTTTCGCCGCTGGCGCACATACCGGCAATAACCATTGCCGCGCCCGCACGTAAATCGCACGCCTTAACCGGCGCGCCGGTGAGCTTCTGCCCACCTTCAAAAACGGCAACACGCCCGTCAACCTTAATCTCCGCGCCCATTCTGCATAGCTCGTTGACGTATTTAAAGCGGTTATCGTAAATACCCTCGGTGATAACGCTCGTCCCCTCGGCAAGGCACAGCAGAACGCCCATTTGCGGCTGCATATCCGTAGGGAAACCGGGGTAAGGCAGGGTTTTGATGTTGGCACGGCGTAATGCGCTTGCGCCCTTAACCAAAACGGAATCCTCATATTCCTGCACGATAGTCCCTGTCTCTCTGAGCTTTGCGCTTATGCACTCCAAGTGCTTGGGGATAACGTTTTTCACCAACACCTCGCCGCCCGTAGCGGCGGCGGCGACCATATATGTCCCCGCTTCTATCTGATCCGGGATGATGGTATAGCTTCCGCCGTGGAGCTTATCCACGCCGTTTATTTTCACCGTATCCGTACCCGCGCCGCGAACATCAGCGCCCATGGAGTTGAGGAAGTTTGCAAGGTCAACTATGTGCGGCTCGCGGGCGGCATTTTCGATTATTGTGCGCCCCTGCGCAAGAGTAGCGGCAAGGATGATGTTCATCGTAGCGCCGACAGAGACTTTGTCAAGATAGATTCTAGCCCCGTGCAGTCTCCCGCCGACGGCCTCTGCATACACAAAGCCGTTTTTAACATCCACCTCAGCGCCGAGCGCGGTCATGCCCTTTATATGCTGGTCAATCGGCCTCACGCCGAAATTGCACCCGCCGGGCATAGTCGTCTTTGCGCGGCCAAAGCGGCCGAGCATCGCCCCGATAAGGTAATAAGACGCGCGAATCTTGCGCATAAGGTCAAAGGGCGCGTCCTGCAAATGAACGTCCGTGCAGTCAATAGTGACGGTGGACGCGTCAATATAAGTCACTCGCGCTCCAAGCTCGGAAAGGATGGTGAGGAGCATATCCGTGTCGCTTATCTGCGGAAGATTTTCAATTGTGCATATCCCGTTGACCATAAGCGCCGCCGGGATTATCGCAACAGCCGCGTTCTTCGCGCCGCTTATTTCTACTTCTCCGTGCAGCGTTGTGCCGCCGTGTATAACATATTTATCCAAAGTGTGCACCTTCCGTTTATGTCTGATCCCGCCCTGCTTTGGGCTCATACAGTCTAGATTCTACCACACACATGGTAAAATAGCAACTCTTTTCTGCTCTGATAGGGCGCAAACAGCGTAGAATTAACAATTAGAAGCTGCCATTTTGCTTTTTTCACCTCTCGGCACTGGCATGAAACCAATAATTGAAATTATGTGCGCTTTGAGGTATAATAGCAAAATGCAATATCCCATATACAAAGGAACTCACTTTTATGCTGGATAGATTCGGGCGAAATATTGAATATATGCGCGTTTCCGTCACGGAAAAGTGCAATCTACGCTGTCGGTACTGTATGCCGAACGGAAAAGATTGTCCCACTTGCGATGACACGCTTTCCCGCGCGGAGCTTTTACGCATATGCTGCGCCGCCGTCAGCTTGGGCGTTACGAAGTTCAAAATAACCGGCGGCGAGCCGCTTATGCGCCGAGACTGCGTTGAAATAATAAAAGACATAAAATCCACGCCCGGCGTTGAAGAGGTCACATTGACAACAAACGCCCTCCACCTCGCGCCTTTGCTCCCCGCGCTCATTTCCGCCGGGGTTGACGGGATAAACATCAGCTTGGATTCATTAACCCCTGAGCGCTATGCCCGCATCACGGGCGCTGCCCCCACTATGCTCTCTCACACATTGAACGCAATAGACGCTTGCTGTAAATTTGGCATTAAAACAAAGGTCAACTGCGTATTGCTCAATGAAACCTCGGACGAGGTCACGGCGCTGGCAAGGCTTGCAAAGGACAAAAGCCTGGATGTGCGCTTTATCGAGCTTATGCCGATTGGTCTAGGAGCGCATACGGAGCGCGCCGACCCCGGCACGACCTTGGCCGCTATCCAAGAAATGTGGCCGCAAATCCGCCCTACGGGCGAAAAACGCGGCAACGGCCCGGCGCATTATTATGAAATACCGGGCTTCAAGGGCAAAATCGGCTTTATAGATGCCGTGAGCCACAAGTTTTGCAGTGAATGCAACCGCGTCCGCTTAACATCAACCGGGCTGTTAAAGCCTTGCCTATGCTACGGCGAGAGCACAGATTTAAAAGCCGTAATAAGAAGCGGCGCGGTCGATGAGGCGCTTTGCACGGCGCTTTCTCGCGCCATTTACTCAAAGCCGCGCGCACATTGCTTTGAAACGCGCGAAAACATAACGGAAACACATATGATGAGCCAAATAGGAGGATAAAATGGGAAAAGTAATTGCAGTTTGCATGAGCGAGCATAAAGGCACGCAAAAAAAAGATGTCGGCACGGCGCACTTTACCGCCGACTGGGGTATAGACGGGGACGCTCACGCTGGGAAATGGCATAGGCAGGTTAGCCTTTTGAGCGCCGAAAAAATTGACGCATTCAATAAGCGCGGGGCAAATGTAATCCCCGGCGCATTCGGTGAAAACCTCGTTGTGGATGGGTACGACTTCAAGACCTTACCCGTGGGAACGCGCTTTAAATGCGGCGATGTGGAGCTTGAGCTGACACAAATCGGCAAGGAGTGCCACAGCCATTGCGAGATATTTAAGAAAATGGGCGAGTGCATAATGCCGCACGAGGGCGTATTCACCCGCGTGTTAACCTCAGGCACGATATCCATTGGCGATGAGCTGACAATCATAGAATAACAGCGTGCACAAAGGGAGCGGCAGGAATATCTGTCGCTCCCCTTTTTTATTCAAGCATTACGCGAAGCGCGTCCACCGCGCGCCGCTCCAAGCGGGAAATCTGCACTTGGGAAACGTGCATTACGCGCGCGCAGTCCTGCTGCGTCATGCCGTGGTAATATCGAAGCGACACCACCTGCCGCTCGCGCTCCGGCAAGCGCTCAATCGCCGCGCGAAGCGCCACGTGCTCCACCATCTTTTCCTCTGCCGTATAATCGCCGAGAATAAGCTCCAAGGTAAAGCCGTCCTCGCCGCTTTCGCGCTGTAAGCTTTCGGCAGGGCCGATTGCCACCTCGGCAAATGCGATCTCCTCCGGCGTAAGCCCCGTTTCCTCGGCAAGCTCGGATATATTCACTTCGCGCCCGATGCGCTGTTCAAGCGCCTGCCTGCAAGCGCGAATGTGCGCGGCTTGTTCCTTTATCCCGCGGCTGACCTTTACAGCACCGTCATCGCGCAAAAAGCGGCGTATCTCGCCCGATATTTTCGGCACGGCGTAGGTTGAAAAGCGCGTGCCGAAGCTTTCGTCAAACCCGTCAATCGCCTTTAGAAAGCCGACACAGCCGAGCTGATATAAATCGTCCGGGTCTACACCGCGCCCGAAAAAGCGCTTGGCAATGCTCCAAATCAGGCCGGAGTTTTCCTCCACCAGCCGCCCCGCCGCGTCTCTGTCCCCCGCCTTGGCCGCGCGAAGGTCGCAAAATGTATCGCTCATCTGCGTCCCACTCTTGGGCTGACGGCGCGCTGAAGCGTCACGGTCGTACCCTTGCCGGGCGCGGAGCGCACACGAAGCTTATCCATAAAGCTTGACATTATTGTAAAGCCCATGCCGCTTCTATCCTCGCCCCCGGTGGTGAATAGCGGTTGCATCGCGCGCTCCACATTCTCTATTCCCCGTCCCCAGTCGCGCACGGAGATTTCCAGCACACCGCCGTCAAGTATTCTAAGGCGCATACTCACGCGTCCTATGCTGTCCGGGTAGGCGTGGACGATGCAATTCGTCACAGCCTCAGAAACTGCGGTTTTGATGTCGCCCAATTCTTCCATTGTGGGGTCAAGCTGGGCGGCAAAGGCCGCCGCCGTCATGCGCGCCAAGGCTTCGTTTGCGCTTTTGCTGGGAAACTCCAGCTTTATGTAATTTAATCCGTTCATTTTATCTTCACTCCTATTCATCATTTCGTAAGCGCCACAGGTACGAGCCTATCTATGCCGGAAGCGTCTATCACACGCAATGGCTGGCGCGCGGGGTTTTCAATCCACACTCTGCCGCCGAGGGATTTCATCCGCCCTCTCACGCGCACTATCACGGCAATCCCGGAAGAGTCCATAAAGCTCAAGCCTTTCAAGTCCAGCACGCAGTCGCGCGGCAGGTATTCATCCAGCACATCGTCAATAGCGCGCATGGTGCTGCGCGCTTCATGGTGGTCAAGCTCCCCGGCAAGATACACAGTCAACCGCCCGGCGGCAAAGCTCGTTTTCACATTCATTTTTTCACCTCTTCAGCAAATAAAAAACGGCACTGCGTACCGCTTAAAGTACACAGTGCCATTTTAATTTATCTGGTATAAAATTTTTGTCGCAATCGGTTACTTGCCGAGATTTTCAAGGCTGAGTTTGAGATTTTCTATAAGCGCTTCAAGCTTTGCTTTCTTCTCGCGCTCGGCGTTGACAACGGCCTCAGGCGCGCGGGAGACAAACTTTTCATTTGCAAGCTTGGCTATCTGCCCCTCAAACTGCTTGACGGCGTTCGCAAGCTCCTTGTTGATGCGCTCGCGCTCTTTGTCGAGATCGACAAGCTCGGCAAGGGGCATGAACATACGGGCATTGTCCGTTGCAAGGGAAACCGTACCCTCGCCGCCGGTGGAATCGGAATCGGCCATGGTAACCTCGCTTGCAAAGGCGAGCTTGCAGATGTAGCTTCTTCCGGCTTCAAAGGCAGCCTTTTTGTCCGTTGCGATGATGAGGTGCGCTTTCTTAGAGGGCGGAACGTTCATCTCGCTGCGGCGGGCGCGAACGGCCTTAATGACCGTCATAACCATTTCAAAGTTCTCTTCATCGGTCGGGAACGACAGCGCAGGGTCAAACTCCGGGTAGCGCTCTACCATAAGCGCCGCGCCCTCGTGGGGCAGTGCCTGCCAAATCTCCTCGGTGATGAACGGCATGAACGGGTGCAAGAGCTTTAAAATCTCGGTGAGCACATACAACAGCACCTTTTGCGCCGTGAGCTTTGCCGCTTCGTTTTCGCCATTCAGGCGGGGCTTTGTAAGCTCAATATACCAGTCGCAGTAGCTGTCCCAAATGAAATCATAAATCTTCGCCGCGGCAACGCCGAGCTCGAAGCTATCCATATTGTCATTGACTTCTTTTACAACATCATTGAGCTTGGAGAGTATCCATTTATCCTCTATTTCAAGCTCAGAAGCAGCCGGCAGCTCGTTTTTATCAATGGTAAGGTTCATCATCACGAAACGGGATGCGTTCCAAATCTTGTTGCAGAAATTGCGCATCGCCTCGCACTTTTCCACGTAAAAACGCATATCATTGCCGGGAGAGTTGCCGGTGATGAGGTTGAAGCGAAGTGCGTCCGCGCCGTATTTATCTATAATCTCCAAGGGGTCAATGCCGTTGCCGAGGGATTTTGACATCTTGCGGCCTTGACTGTCGCGCACTAAGCCGTGGATAAACACGGTCTTGAACGGCTCTTTATCCATTTGCTCCATTGCGGAGAATATCATACGCGCAACCCAGAAGAAGATTATATCGTACCCAGTCACCATAACGGAAGTGGGATACCAATAGTCAAGCTCGGCGGTCTTTTCCGGCCAGCCCATGGTGGAAAACGGCCAAAGAGCGGAGCTGAACCAAGTGTCAAGCACATCTTCATCGCGCGTTATATTCTTGCTGTGGCACTTTTCGCACTCGCAAGCGTCCTCACGGGAAACGGTGATATGGCCGCAATCGGCGCAGTACCACGCGGGAATCTGATGCCCCCACCAAAGCTGACGGGAAATGCACCAATCGTGTACATTCTCCATCCAGTTAAGATAGGTTTTCGTAAAGCGCTCGGGAACGAACTTAATGCGCCCGTCTTTTACAACCTCAATCGCCTTTTCGGCCAAGGGCTGCATCTTGACAAACCACTGCGGGGAGAGCATAGGCTCAACGGCCTTGCCGCAACGATAGCAGCAGCCGACATTGTGGTTATAAGCCTCGGTTTTGACAAGATACCCCTGCTCTTCAAGCTCGGCCACTATCGCCTTGCGCGCTTCGTATCTGTCCATGCCGTCAAACTTGCCGCCGTTTATGATTTTGCCGTCCTCGTCAATGCACTGGATCTGCTCCAAATTGTGACGAAGCCCGACTTCGTAGTCATTGGGATCGTGACAGGGGGTCATTTTAACAGCGCCCGTGCCGAAGCCCAGCTCTACATAATCATCCGCAACTATCGGGAGCTTGCGCCCGACAAGGGGCAGCACCGCATTTTTGCCCACGAGATGCTTATACTTTTCATCCTCGGGGTTTACGGCAACGCCGCTGTCGCCGAGCATGGTTTCCGGGCGGGTCGTGGCGATTATAAACTCCTCATCGGAATTTTCCACCGGGTAGCGGATATACCAAAACGAGCCGGGTATGTCCTTGTACTCAACCTCGGCATCGGAAAGCGCCGTGCGGCAGTTGGGACACCAGTTAATCATCCTGCGGCCTTTGTAGATAAGCCCTTTATCATAAAGCTCGCAGAATGTTTCGCGCACGGACTTTGCGCAAACCTCGTCCATGGTAAAGCGGCTGCGATCCCAGTCACAGCTGACGCCCATGCTCTTTTGCTGCTCGACTATTCTGTCACCGTATTGCTCTTTCCACGCCCAAACGCGCTCCAAAAACTTGTCGCGCCCGAGGTCATAGCGGGTTTTGCCCTCGGTCTTGCGCAAAACCTCTTCAACCTTTATTTGCGTGGCTATGCCTGCATGGTCAACGCCCGGCAGCCACAGCGCGGAATACCCCTGCATACGCTTATAGCGCGTAAGGATATCCTGCAAGGTGGAGTCCATAGCGTGACCCATGTGCAATTGCCCCGTGACATTAGGGGGCGGCATGACAATGGAAAACGGCTTTTTGTCCGGGTCGATTTTGCCTTTGAAATACCCGCCGTCCATCCACATATCGTAGATTTTCTTCTCGACCGATTTCGGGTCATACACTTTGGGAAGTTCTTTCATTGTTTCCTCTCCTGTCTGTGAAAATCAGAGTATGGAAAAGCCCTGAAGCTTTTCCGCTTCAGGGCGATAAAATACCGTGGTACCACCTGAATTCCGCGTCAAACTCGCGCGGCACTCTTATCCGCTTAACGCGCGGAGCACGACCGAACTACACAGCACTCAAAAATTGCGCCTTCACCCGGTTACTCAGAGCCGACCTTCCGCAACAGCATCGTAAAAGCTCGCACCGCCCGCTTTCTCTCTGAACGCTACTTATTGCGTACTCCTGCTCGTCACAGTAATAATGCTTGGATTATATTCTATCGGGCGCGTTTTGTCAACTTTTTTTCGCGCAAAATCACACGCCCATAAGGGATTTGAGCGTTCCCGCGTCCGAAACACCCACGATTTTGCCAAGCTCTTTTCCGTCCTTAAAAGCGATAAGCGTGGGAATGCTCATCACGTTGAAGCGGCGGGCAAGCTCCGGCTCTTCGTCCACGTCCACTTTGCCTATCTTCGCCTTTCCGGAAAGCTCGGCATCGAGAGAATCAAGTATAGGCGCTTGCATACGGCACGGGCCGCACCATGTTGCCCAAAAATCAACAAGCGTAACGCCCTCGGCAATAAAGCCGTCAAATTCCGAAGTTTTAATGTGAGAAACAGCCATGATTATTTATCTCCTTTTATTGTTATCGCTTAGGTATTCACACGCCGTGAGCGCGGCCACATTTCCCTCGCCTGCCGCCTTGGCAAGCTGAAAGGGCTTTCCCGTGCAATCTCCTGCGGCAAATATGCCGGGGATATTCGTTCTGCCGCCGTGTGAAGTCACTATTGCGCCGTTTGCGCATTCAAGCCCCGGCACGAGGTGCGAGAGCACCATACTTTCTTTTATTATAAACACAGCGTCAACACTATATTCTGTTGCGCCTGCAACAAGTGTTTCAACGCGCTCCGCACCCTTGACGGAAAAACGCTGCTCCTTATCAAAGCGAAGCACGCGGCAGCCTATGCTCTCCAAAAAATCCGCATCCTCGCGCGCCTCGGCGGACGTGCCGATTACGGCCACACTTTTTCCTCGGAAGAGCATCCCGTCACACGTTGCGCAATAGCTCACGCCGCGACCGATAAGCTCCTCCTCGCCGGGGTAAAATGATGCGCGAGTAATGCCCAGGGCAAGAATAACGGCGCGTCCCATATAAAAATCATTCCCCACGGCAACGCCGAAGCTATCCCCAAACGGCGTGACGGAAAGCGCCCGCCCGGTGATTAAATCCGCTCCGGATTTGCTCAGCTGCTCTCTAAAGCGCAAAGAAAGCTCCGCGCCCGTGGCCGCATCAAAGCCCAAGTAATTGGTTACGCGCTCAGCCTTATATAGAGCACCGGTTTCCACGGGGTTTGAAACAACGGCAACGGACTTGCCGCGATTGCGGCAGGTAAGCGCAGCGGAAACGCCCGCTGCACCGCCGCCGATTATTATAATATCAAATGTATCGGCCATAATGCTCCTCGGTTTTGGTTTATAGCTTTATTATAAAGCAAGTGCGGAAGAATATCAATGTTCGTTTTTGTATATGCGCAAGCGGCGCGCCGAATTTCGGCGCGCCGTATAGATATATAGATATTGAATTATTCCGCGTCTTCCCAGTTGTGCCAAACATTCTGCACATCGTCGTTATCCTCGAACATATCAAGCATTTTCTGCATATTCTTGATATCGTCCTCATTGGAAAGCTTGATGTAACCGTTCTGGGGCAGCATTTCTACCTGAGCGGAAAGGAGCTTATAGCCCTTGGCAGTAAGAGCGTCCGCAACAGCGGCGACTTCATCTTCCGCCGTGTAAACCGTCATAACCTCGCCCTCGGCCTCAAAATCGGCAGCGCCGACATCGAGCGCGTCCATCATAACGGTGTCCTCGTCAAGCTCTTCATCCTCGTTATCAACTACGATAACGCCCTTGCGGTCAAACGACCACGAAACGCAGTTGGCCGCGCCCATGTTTCCGCCGTATTTGTCGAAATAATGGCGCATCTCGCCTGCGGTGCGGTTGCGGTTATCCGTCATGGTTTCGACTATGACAGCAACGCCCTGCGGGCCGTAGCCTTCGTAAACTATCTTTTCATAGTTCTCGGTGTTGCCCGCGCCGAGAGCCTTATCAATGGTGCGCTTGATATTGTCATTGGGCATATTGGCCGCCTTGGCCTTGGCGATTACTGCGGCAAGCTTGGAATTGCTGCGCGGGTCTCCGCCGCCGCCTTCTTTGACCGCAACCACCATTTCGCGCGCGATCTTTGTAAACGCCTGAGCGCGCTTTGCGTCAGCCGCGCCCTTGGTTTTCTGTATATTGTGCCACTTGGAATGACCGGACATTGTAACAGCTCCTCTTATGTGTATATTAACGGCAAATATTTTAGCACACAAGCGCGCTCATGACAAGTGCTTTTTTCTATAAAGCTTTGGGAATGAGCATAAGTCGATTTTCCTCCGGGTCAAAATCAGGGTTTGCCGCCTGTATTCGCTCTACGGAAGAATGATACGCCTTGGCAAGCTCCCATAAGCTCTCCCCATCAACGTGCACAAGCGTGACCGCCGGGAATGCGGCAGGGTCAAACGCCGCGTCCTCGTCAAGCGTGACGCGTTCCACGCGACTTATCTCCGCCGTGCTGGCCGTTTGAAAACACAGTTCTAAGGAAAAGTGCGCATCTATATACGCCCCGTCCGGGCGCAGATAAACATCGGTAAGGCGAGAAGATACAAGGCGCGATTGCGCCGCCCCATCGGCGCTTTCCACCGTAATAAGCCGCCGCACGGCGGAGAGTGCGCCGCCGGATGTGCGATAGACGATATCCAGCGTCACTGCAGCAGAGGTTTTATCCGGCAAAAGCGAGAGCTGAGAGAGGGATGAAAACACGCTCAAGACATCCGCGCAGTCCTCGGACACATTCACACGCTCATCTGCGGAAAGCTTCACCGTTTGCGCGGCGGACACGGCGCTGAGTTGGCGCGTTTGCGTGGTGTAAGTAACGGGCATTTTGTTGCTGTAAACATCGGAAATATACTTTACGCTTTCTTTTCTGTGGCAGGTGAGCTGCAAAACCGCGTGTACTTCTGCGTCCAGCGCCTTGTCGCCGTTAATGGTGTCTACAATATTGCAATAGCAGCTTGTAAGCTGAATTATAACGCCGGTGTGGTCGGCGTTTTCCTCGGCAGTGTCGATAATCTGCGAAAACGGCGTTGAAAACTCTGTTTTCACGGGGTAATTCACTTCCGTAGAGAAGTAGCACAAGGAAAAATTCACCGTGCCGCGTATTACGGCCTTTGTGCCGATGAGCTGGGTTTCGCCGAGGGCAAAATCAACGCTCTGCGCCACAAGCTGTGCGGGCTTGGGCTTCCCTGACGGAAAGGGCAGCTGCTCATTGACGGCGAAGGTCTTTTCCGTTACGGCGCAGGCCGTGATAAGCTCGGCAGTTTCCTCTTTAATATGCAAGCCTTCGGGCGCATTTTCGGGTAGGCACGTTTCGGCTACCACGGTTTCTTGCCTATAAAGGCTCATTTCGCCAAGCACTTCAAAGGTTACAGCCACTTTACGCGGGTTTATCACGCGCGATTCGCTGTTTTGAATGGTGAGGTTAATTTGCGCAAGTGCGTCCGCGTCCGCATCGGGAAGATCATATTCCAAGGTAAAAGGCTTTGTCAGGCGTACAAAGGAAACACTTTTTTCGCTTTCCGTGATATATATAAGCGCAGCTGTTAGCTCCCCGGTAATGAGTACGCCCCGCCCGGTCACGTCCTTGCTTTTTAAAAGCACCGCCGTTTGTACTGACGCGATTTTGCCGATATCGTCATTGGTATCAGGAACAACGCTCTCTGCCGTCTCGGTTATGCGCTTTAGCTGGTGTGATATTTCCCTATATGCACCAATATGCCTATTGTCAAAGGCTATTTCCATTTCGTCTCGCTCCTTATTGCACGGTTTGTACAGCTTATGCCGCGAAAAAGGCCGGTATTACCGCCGGCCATGAAGCTTTTTTATGAGCTCCGCAAGAAAATGCGGAAGCTTGACGATGTAGATTTTCATTTTTGTCCTCCCGTCATTAAAATAAACGCCCGAAGCGCATTTCTCTACATAATACGCTTCGGGCAATTATTATATGACTTAGTTTTCTTTTGTTTCCCACGCTTTGTGCTTGGCGGAAAGCTCGTAAAGGCGTTCATAGGAGCGGTGGCGGCTCGGCGCAATTTCTCCGGCGGCCACGGCGCGCGTTACCGCGCAGCCCGGCTCTTTCAAATGCGCGCAATCTAAAAAGCGGCACTCACCTATGTAGGGGGCAAAATCGATAAAACTATGTTGAAGCTGCTCTTTCGGTATGGCTTCCATAAGCTCCAAATCAAAGGACGCAAAGCCGGGAGTGTCCGCAACCAAGCAGCCGTTACCGAGGTCAAAAAGCTCAACGTGGCGCGTGGTGTGCTTCCCTCGGCCGAGTTTTTCGCTGACCTCGGCGGTTTTGATGTTTATGCCGGGCAAAAGCGCATTCATTATGCTCGACTTCCCCACACCGGAGTTGCCCGTAAAGGCGCAGATTTTGCCGGATATTGCGGCTTTGAGCGCGTCTATCCCCTGCCCTGTTGCGGCGCTTGTGCGCACAACGGTGAACCCCGCGCGCGTATAGAGCGCAAAAAGCTCGTCCGCCGGGTCAATGTCCGTTTTGTTGATGCACAATATAAGCTCGCACCCGGCGCTTTCGGCAATGACGGTAACTCGGTCAATTAAAAACGGGTCTGTAACTGGGTTTGTGTTCGCCGCGACAAAGATAAGCGCGTCCACATTCGCCACAGCCGGGCGGATGAAAAAGTTCTTGCGCTCATACACCTTATCTATGCGGCCTTTGCCCGTTGCGTCCGTGCTGCATTCCACCCTGTCGCCGACAAGGGGAGAGGTTCCGTCAAGGCGGAAACGGCCGCGCGCCTTGCACTCAATAACGCCGCTTTCCGTCTGCACATAGTAAAACCCACTGAGGGCTTTTATGATGATTCCCTCTGCCATACATTAACCCCAAGGCCCGGTAGATACGCGAAGCGTAACCTTGCCATGCTCTTCTATCTCTTGGAATGCCGCCGGGGATTGTCCGATAACCGTGCCCGCGTCATAGTCGCCGGAGACAGATTCCGAGCCACCGTAGGTAAGGCCGGAGTTTGCTATCTTCGTAATGGCGGCCTCTTCCGTCAGGCCGACAAAGTTCGGCGTGGATACATAGGAAACCTGTGCGCCGCTGCTGACAACAAGGTAAACCGTAGAACCCGCGCTTATCTGCTCATTGGCGGCGGGGCTTGTGCTGATTACAGCGTCATTTGGAACATCGGACGAGGTGGCGTTTTCCACTTCCACGACAAAGCCCGCTTTTTGAAGCTCCAATATTCCCTCGCGGTAGTCTATCCCCGCGACATTCGGCACACTTGTCAGAACAACGCCCGTACTCACGGAAAGCTCAACAGATATGCCGTCCGGCGTGAGCATCATGCTTCTGCCGGGTTCGGGGTTTTGGCTGAGTATTTTTCCGCTTTCGGTGTCGGTGTCGATGATATAGGTGACTTTGAAATTATAGGTTGAAGCGAGATCCGCATTATTCACTATCGCCTCATAGTTACTGCCGACAAAGTTCGGCAGTGGTATACGCTCCGCCGGGGAGAAAACCTCCTCGAGCCAAAAATCCCACAGGAACACGAAAAGCGCCACAACAAGCACCAGCGCACCGAACATACCGGACATAAAAGCCACGGTATTGGATCTTCTCCGGCGGACGCTGAATTTCGCCTTGGGAAGCTCGCTCACGGAGCGCACGGGGGCGACAGCGGGGTTAGCAAAGGCGGCGGTATTCTCGGCAGCGAGCTGGGCTTGAGAAAAGGCGTTAAGGTCGTCCAAAAGCTCATTTGCGGACTGATAGCGCTTATTTATCGGGCAGGACATGGCCTTTAAGGTGATGCGCTCCAGCTCTTCCGGGATATCGGGAACATAGTCCGACGGGTTTACCGGCAGCGAGCTCATATGCTTTACGGCAATCTCGCCTATCGTGTCGCCGGTATAAGGCTTATGCCCGGTGAGCATTTCATACATCACAACGCCGAGCGAATACACATCGCTTCTTGCATCGGGGCTTTCGCCGCGCGCCTGCTCCGGCGCGATATAGTGAACAGAGCCTATAGCCTGTCCGCTCTCTTCTATTTCGTTTTCAAGCGCCGCTATGCCGAAATCGGCAACCTTGATAGTGCCGTCTTTCAAAAGCATAATGTTTTGCGGCTTTATGTCGCGGTGGATTATGCCGCGGCTGTGCGCGTGGGCAAGCGCCTTGGCGATCTGCTTTGAAAAGTGCAGCGCTTCTTTCCAGCTTATTGCACCGCGCTTTTCCATATACTGCTTCAAGGTAATGCCGTCTACAAGCTCCATGACTATGTATTCGACATCATCGCTGTGGCTGACATCATACACAGCCACTATATTCGGGTGCGACAGCATGGCGATAGCGTGGGATTCTGAGCAAAAACGGCGGCGAAACTCCTCATCATCAGCCATTTCCTCGCGCATTATTTTCACGGCGACAAAGCGATTGAGCCTGTGACAAAACGCCCTGTAGACAACGGCCATTCCGCCCTCGCCTATTTTTTCAAGTATTTCGTATCGGTCATCAAGCATTATGCCGATATAGTTTTTTTCCTGTTGCATAAGCAGTCTCCTACTTCATTACGGCAAGCACCGTCACATTGTCCGCCGCGCCCCGCTTTAATGCCTTGCTCATGAGCGCGCGGCACAAAAGCTCCGGCTCGGGGTATTCCTTGGCATAATCGAGGATTTCAAGGTCGTTTATCACGTTTGAAAGCCCGTCCGAGCAAAAGATAAGCATATCCCCGCTTTGCAAGCTGACCTCGTAATAATCCGCCTCTACCGTGGCTTCCGAGCCGAGCGCGCGGGTAATGACATTGCGCTGGGGGTGTACGCGCGCCTGCGCCTTGGTTATAGCGCCGTATTCCACAAGCTCTTCAACCAGTGAGTGGTCGCGCGTAACCTGCACTATCGCTTCATCGCGGTGGGAAATGTAGTACGCACGGCTATCTCCCACATTGATAATATAACCGTTCCCGTTGCTCTTTATCACACCGCCGACTATGGTAGTACCCATGCCGTTATAAGCCTCGTCAAACTGCGAATAGTCATACGAAACGCCGTTTGCCTCAGAGCACGCGTCAAGCAAAAGCTTGTGGTAATCTATCGCGCGCGGTACGCGGGATGTAAGCTTTGCGTAGATATGCGAAACAAAAGCCTTATTTGAAAGCTGGCTTGCAAGCCCGCCGGCTTTCGCCCCGCCCATACCGTCACACAGCGCCACTATAAGGCAGTCCTTCGCCTCGCACTTTTCTATTATGTAGCTGTCCTGATTGTCTTTTCTGACCGTTCCTTTATCGGTCAAGCCGAAGCTTTTCATCTTGCCTCAATTCTGCCGAATTATCGGCGTGTCGCTCATTTTGTCTGCATTTTTCTTCTAAGCTGGCCGCAAGAGGCATCCACATCACCGCCAAGCTTTCTTCTAACGGTTACATTCACACCCTCGTCCTCTAAAATACGGATAAAGGCTTTCATATGCCCCGCCGTGGACGGGCGAAACTCGCGCTCTTCCACATGGTTAAGGGGAATGAGATTCACGTGCGCAGATACGCTCTTTGCGCGCTTTGCAAGCAAATGCGCGTGGTATTCCGTATCGTTCACGCCGTCAATCATGGCATATTCAAAGCTTATTCTGCGCCCGGTTTTATCGTAATAACTCTTGCAGGCACGCATAAGCTCATCTACACCCCGTCCGCGATTTGCGGGCATTATTTTCGAGCGGGTTTCATCGTCCGGCGCGTGGAGCGAAACGGAGAGCGTAAGCTGTAAATCTCGTGCGGCAAGGTCATCAAAGCGCTCGGTAATGCCGCAGGTGGAAAGGGAAATGTGCCGCATTCCGATGTTCATGCCCTGCGGGTGATTTACAAGCTCCAAAAAACGCATGACATTGTCGAAATTATCAAGCGGCTCACCGATCCCCATTAGAACGATGTTTGAAATCTCCTTGCCGGAATCAAGCTGAGAGTACATCACTTCATCGAGTATCTCCCCCGGCTCTAAGCACCTTACAAGCCCGCCTATGGTTGACGCGCAAAAGGCACAGCCCTGGCGGCAGCCAACCTGTGAGGAAACGCACACGGTGTTGCCGTGCTTATAGCTCATCACAACGGTTTCCACGGCGTTGCCGTCTTTCAGCTCCCAAAGGTATTTTATCGTGCCGTCCAGCGCGGAGACCTGCTTGGAAAGCACCTTGGGCGCATAAAGGGTATAGTTTTCTTTAAGCTTATCCTTTAGGGCTTTAGGCAAATTCGTCATCGCGTCAAAGTCGCGCACACCGCGCGAGAGCCATTCAAAAATCTGCTTTGCCCTGTATTTCGGCTCACCGAGGGATAAAAGCTCCTGTTCTATTTCCTGCGGGAGCATGGATAATATATCTTTTCCCATTATTCTTTCCTTATCAGCCTTGCGGCAAAAAATCCGTCCGTATTGTCCGTATTCGGCCAAAATGTGCGCATACCGCTCTCAACCTTTTCATCGCCCAGCGTAAAAGCGTCAAGCGCGAAATTATTATAACGCGATGTAAAGCTTTTTACAACATCCTCGTTTTCCGCGCGCAAAACCGTACACGTTGAATACAAAAGCACGCCGCCCGGCTTTACAAACCGGGACACGCTTTCCAGTATCGCAAGCTGGATTTGCGGCAGGGTGGAAATCTCTGCCTCAGATTTGTTGCGGATTTCGGGTTTTTTGCGGATAACGCCAATCCCGGAGCACGGAACATCGGCGATAACAACATCAAATTTATCATAAAGCGTCGCATCGTCCTCGCGGGCATCGCGGGCGTGGGCGGTAATAATGCTTATGCCAAGTCTCTCCGCACCGCGGCGAATAAGAGCGAGCTTCTTTTCGTGAATATCACAGGCAAGTATACTTCCCTCGTTCTCCATACGCACGGCGGCGGAAAAGGCTTTCCCGCCGGGAGCAGAGCACGCGTCAAGCACGGTATCTCCCTTTTGGGGTGCGGCAATCTCAACGGCCATGCGCGCCGCGCGATCCTGCACGTAGAATAGCCCCTCTTCAAAGCCCGGAAGCGCCGTAACCGCGCCGCCGGAGAGCGCCAAAGCCCCCACAGGGAAACCGTACTTTTTATACGAGATATCGGCGCGCATAAGCGCACGACAATAATCTTCAATGCTTACCTTGAGGGTGTTTACCTGAATATCAAGCGCGGGCGGGATGTTGCAAGCTTTGAAAAACGCTTGTGCGAAGTCATACCCCTGCTCGGCAATTATACGCGAGGTCAACCATATAGGTTGACTGTATTTCACGGATAAATGTTCCGCGCTCCCCTCGTTCGGGATTGCGGGAAGCGAAGAAAGGTTCTCGCTGACGCGGCGCAAAACCGCGTTCACAAGCCCCGAAGCGCGCTCCAAATGCGCACTGCGGCAAAGGGCAACGGTTTCATTCACAGCCGCTCGCGCCGGGATTTTATCGAGAAAAACAAGCTGATATACGCCTAGGCGCAGTATGCTGCGCACTTTGGGCTGCAGCTTCTCTGCCTTTTGCGAGCAGAATGCGTCTATATAAAAATCGCACAGTGCTTCATTTTGCATTACACCCAAGCAAAGGCGTGAAGCCAACGCACCCTCGCGCGCATCAAGCCCGGCTTTTTTTATAACGCCGTCTATCGCCGCGCCCGACCACGCGCCGTCTCTGCGGCATTTTTCAAGCGCTTCAAGCGCCGCTTCTCTCGCGGTCATCATTTATCGGCAACGGCAATGCTGTGGCCGCGCAAAAAGTCTGCCGCGCTCATGCGCTTTTTGCCGGGAGCTTGAAGCTCGGTTATCATTATGGTTTCGCCCTTGCCGCAAGCGATTTCTATCCCGCGCTTGCCCGTGTCAACGACAGTGCCGGGGGCTTTGTCGGTTTTCGTGTCGGTATATTCGGCAGCAAAAATTTTAAAAGTCGTGCCGTCCAACGTTGCCGTTGCCGTCGGCCACGGCTGTAAGCCGTATATCCACTTGATTACGCCGCGCGCGTCCTTGGTAAAGTCAATCGGTGAATAGGATTTATCAAGCATTTTCACATAGCTTGCCATGTCATGCTCCTGCTCTTGGCGCGGGGCAATGCCCGCTTCAATGTCGCGCAGGGTTTTAACCAAAAGCTCCGCGCCCATGTCTTTCAAGCGGTCAAAAAGCTCACCGGAAGTTTCAAATTCGCCTATTTCGGTTTCGGCAGTGTAAATAATATCGCCGGTATCCATTTCGCTGGCTAAATACATGGTGGTAACGCCCGTGGTTTTATCTCCGTTCAAAACCGCCCACTGTATGGGGGCAGCCCCTCTGTATTTCGGTAGGAGCGAGCCGTGAACATTGATAGCGCCGTATTGCGGCACGGCGAGAATATCATCGGGCAAAATACGCCCGTAGGCCACGACAACGAGTATATCCGGCGCGAGGGCTTTCACCGCTTCAAGCGCCGTGCCGTCCCGCATTTTAACAGGCTGATATACAGGCAGGGAATGCGCCAAGGCCAGCTCTTTTACCGGCGAATAGGCAAGCTCCATGCCGCGCCCCTTGGGCTTATCGGGCTGGGTGAACACACCCACGACATCGAAGCCCTCGTCCAATAGCTTTTTCAGCGAGGCCGCCGCAAAATCCGGCGTTCCCATGAAAACAATACGCATTAGTCCTCCTCGGTAACTATCTCATCGGGGTCGAGCATACGCTCGGCCTTAGAGGTGAACACTATTCCGTCAAGGTGATCTATCTCGTGGCAGAAGCAGCGCGCCGTAAGGCCGTCTCCCTCTACCTCAAACCATTCGCCGTGCCTATTCTGTGCGCGCACCTTTACGTGCTCCGGGCGCTTGACAATGCCGTATTCACCCGGCACGCTCAAACAGCCCTCTGCGCCCTCTTGCTCGCCCTTGGCCTCAACGATTTCGGGGTTAATAAGCTCTATAACATACTCGCTTTCGCCCTCGGGAACGTTGGTTTCAATAACAAGCACGGCGCGGCGCAATATACCCACCTGGGGCGCAGCCAAGCCAACACCGCCCGCCGCATCAAGCGTTTGGGTCATATCATCCAAAAGCTGCTCCAAGCGGCCGTTAAACTCCGTAACCGGACGGCTTTTTTTGTAGAGCGTGGGCTGCTCCTGCGTTAAAATATGTCTCAGTGCCATTCTTTTCTCCTAAATATATCTGTATTTTTTGTTTATCAGGTTGAGGGATCATTGTCGGCGTAAACCGACACGCCCTTGAAGCGCTTATCCGTGCTGCACTCCGTGACAATGCGGGAAATAAGCTCCCTTATCTCGCGCTCTGCCGTGCAGCAGAGGTTGACGCGATAGCGAAAGCGGTTATTCACCTTTACAACCGCCAGCGGTGTCGGACCCAGCACTATGCAACCGACGCGCCCTTTCAAAACAGTATCGAAAAAGCTGCGAATATAGCGGCAGGCAAAAACCACCTGCGCCTCGTCCGCACCGGAAGCCGTGACGGAATATAGCTGCGTAAACGGCGGGAGCGAGTGAATTTTGCGAAGCTCAATTTCCGAGCGATAAAAATCCTCGTAATCCTGCACGGCGGCTTGAACAATGGTTTCATTGTCCGGCGTAAAGGTTTGGATTACGGCGCGTCCGGGCTTTGTGCCGCGTCCGCTTCTGCCGACAACCTGCGTTAAAAGGCTGAAAGTCCGCTCCCCTGCGCGGTAATCGCCCGCGTAAAGGCTTTGGTCGGCCAAAATAACGCCCACAAGCGTCACATTTTCAAAGTTAAGCCCCTTTGTGACCATTTGTGTCCCCACCATTATGGGAATGTTCTCTTTTCTGAAACGTTCAAAAAGCGGCTCATGCGAACCGACAGGGGCAACGGAGTCAGTGTCAACACGCAAAATCTCCGTGCCGGGGAAAAGCTCGTTAAGCTCATCCACCACGGCTTGCGTACCCGCGCCGACAAAGCTTAATTTGCCCGCGCAGTCGGGGCAGGCTTCGTCAAGCGGGGCGGAATAGCCGCAATAGTGGCACATAAGACGGCCGTTTAAGCTATGATACGTAAGGGACACACTGCACCGGGGGCATTTATAGGTATAACCGCACTCGCCGCAGGTGACAAGCTTATTTGTGCCGCGGCGGTTTAGAAACAGTATGCTCTGCTCTCCGCGTGAAATATTCTCTTCAAGCTCTTCTTTCAAAAACGAGCTGATATTGCCGCCGTTACCGTGCCGAAGCTCCTTCTTCATGTCAACTATCTTGACTTCGGGCAAGCACATCGCATTATAGCGCGTATCCAGGCGGAAATATTTATATCTGCCGATTTCGGCATTGTAGCGCGTGACGATATCGGGCGTGGCTGAGCCTAGGGTTAAAAGCGCCTTTGCCCGGGCACAGCGGTATTTCGCGATATCACGCGCATTGTAGCGCGGGGTATTGTCGGATTTATAGGTTTCTTCCTGCTCCTCGTCTATGATGATGAGCCCGAGATTTGAAACGGGAGCAAAAATCGCGCTTCTCGTGCCGATGACGACACGCGCTTTACCTTTTTTAATCCGCTTCCATTCATCATAACGCTCGCCGACATATAGGCTGCTGTGCAAAACGGCTATTTCATCGCCGAAATGCGAAGAAAAGGTTTTGAGCATTTGCGGCGTGAGCGCAATTTCCGGCACGAGCAAAATCGCCGAGCGTCCCATGTCAAGGCAATACCGGATGAGGTGAATGTAAACGCTTGTTTTCCCGCTGCCGGTAACGCCGTGGAGCAAGGCCGCATTTGCTTCCTCTGTCTCCAAAAGTGCGGCAAGGCCGCTGTACGCATCATTTTGTGCGGCATTGAGCACGGGGAGAGGTTCAAGTTCGCCGATATATATCTCCGGGCGGCGAAACACCTCGCGCTCGTATAGCTCAACTATCCCCGCTTTTTCAAGCGCTTTTAGGGATGCGCGCTTTGCGCCCGTGTGGCGCAGTAAATCCGTCGTGGCAAGCGCTTCAAAGGAGCATAGATTCTCCAGTAATGCCGCCTGTTGCGGGGCTTTGGAGCGCTTAGTATCGCAAAGCATCTGCGCTTCCGCCGAGGGAACGCACAGCCGCGCCATTTCAACGGTTTTATCGTTTACGCGGGTGTTGCCGTCATCATTAAGCCAAAGTCCCGCCGGGAGCATAGCTTTGAGCGCATCGTAAACCTTGCAGAAAAAGCGCTCGTGCATGAAAAAGGCAAGCTTTATCATTTCTTCGCTCAAAACAGGCTCTTCATCTATAACGGCAAGAATCGGCTTTGGCTTTTCATAGGCGCATTCATCGCACAATGCAAGCACAACGCCCTCACTGCGGCGGTTGCCCTTTCCGAACGGAACATAAACGCGCTTACCCACGGCAACCGAGGCTTCAAGCTCACTCGGCACAAGATAGTCAAAAGGGCGGTCTATCCAATATGTAGCGGCAGACACCGCGATTTTTGCAAATTTGCCGGTCATAAGCGCTGGCCTTTCTATAGCGTAAGCGGGGAATCCCGCCCCGCTTACATCATCATTACTTTATAGAGAGCTTACCGGTAAAAACCTCATCAATGGCGGAGGAAACAGGCTTCTTTTCAAGAGGAAGCTGCTTTTCTTCGGCATCAACGGAAATCTGACGCGCTCTTCTCGCGACAAGGTTCACAAGCTGGTAGCGGCTGCCGACTTTTTCGACAAGCTCGGCCACGGGGGGATAAAGCATCATAATAATCAGTCTCCAATCTATGTTAGAATAAATTTTAAACAGGGTCTTTCAAAAGCTGCTCGCGCCCTTTTGCGCGGCAGCGCTCCGCCGTCAAGATTGCGGAAAGCTCCGCCGCGGCGCGCTCGGCATCGTCATTGACGATTATATAATCGTAAAAATCGGCCTCGTTGTACTCTTGGCGGGCGCGGATAAGACGGGCTTCCACGGCGCGCGCCGTGTCCGTTCCGCGCGATTCAAGACGGCGCTGAAGCTCGGCCATAGAGGGTGGAATAATGAATATCTTAACTGCTTCCGGCATTTTCTCATTCACTTGGCGCGCTCCCTGAACCTCGATTTCAAGGATAACATCAAGCCCGGAATTGAGCTTTTCTTCTACATATGCGCGGGGCGTACCGTAGCTGTTGGCAACATACTCCGCGTGCTCCAAAAGCTCGTCATTTTCAACCATTTCTTTGAATCTGTCAAGGTCAACAAAGAAATACTCCTTGCCGTCTACCTCGCCGGGTCTGGGCTTGCGGGTGGTGACGGATGTTGAAAAGCAAACATTTGTACGCCCCTCAATGGCCTTGAACACAACCGTGCCTTTCCCCGCGCCGGACGGACCGGAAATAACAATCAGCTTTCCTCTCTCATTCATTTCGTCCTTTATCCTCCTCAGCATCATTTATATTCTCTGTCCGCACTCTCTGCGCAAAGGCATCGGGAGTTAATGCAGACAGTATGACGTTCCCGCTATCCATGATTATGACGGCTTTTGTACTGCGCCCGAAGGACGCATCTATAAGCAAGCCCTTTTCGCGCACATCCTGTATCATGCGCTTAATGGGCGCAGATTCGGGGCTGACGACGGCTATCATACGCTCGGCAGATATGAAATTACCGAATCCAATATTAATAAGCTTCATCTTCGGCCTACTCTTACTCTATATTCTGTATCTGTTCGCGTATTTTTTCTATTTCGGACTTAAGCTCTACAACGACATGGGCGATATCGGAGTTTTGGCATTTAGAGCCTATGGTGTTTGCTTCGCGGTTAAATTCCTGAATGAGAAAATCAATTTTTCTGCCCGTGGGCGAGCTGCCGTTTATCATGGTTTTAAGCTGAGCCATGTGGCTACGCAGTCTCACGGTTTCCTCGTCAACGGCTATATGGTCGGCAAAGATCGCGGCTTCCGCAAGGATTCGGCTTTCGTCAATCCCGGCCGTGCCGAGCACTTCTGCCATGCGTTGCTCCAAGCGCGCGCGGTAATCCGCCGCCGTTTTGGGCGCTTCGCGCTCTATCTGCGTGACATATTCATCTATAGTGCCGAGGCGATTCAATACATCCTCGCGAAGCTTTTCGCCTTCTCTGAGACGCATTGCGTCAAAATCGGCAAGCGCCTGTTCACAAACGGCCTTAATCGCGGCGGAAATCTCCTCTGCGTCCACATCGCGCCGCTCAACGCTCAACACATCGGGAAAACGGCTGACAGAAAGCGCGGTAAGGTCATCGTGGAGATTATATTCCTCGGATATATGACGTATCGCCTCGATATAGCCTTTTAAAAGCGGCTCATTGACCTTGACGGTCATATCGTTTGCGGCCGAGGTATCAATAGAAACAAATACATCCACCTTGCCTCGGCTGATGTGGGACTGGACAGCAGATTTAACCGCATCCTCGGCGAAGATGAAGCTGCGGGGCAGCCTCACGGAAGTGTCTAAATAGCGGTTATTGACGCTTTTAAGCTCAACCGTTATTTCAAAGCCGTCTGCCTGACCCTTGGCAGAACCGTATCCGGTCATACTTTTAATCATTCTGCTTGTCCTCACATATCTCGATTATATTAAAATCAATTGACTGCTGCTTTTTCCTGCGCTGGGTAACGACAAGGAGCACAGCACTCAACAAAAGCGCAAGAAAGCTCACTGCAATGCATACGCCTTCAGTCGCGCCGAGCAGCGCCGACACGGCATAGCCCGCGATGAAGAAAACCAACGGCATAACGTACACCAAAAGCGCCGCGTTGAAGATAACGGATGTGCGGCTTTCTATCACGACCTTTTGGCCGGGCTTTGCATCGACAAGGTTTTTCGCGAGGGCTTTCATCTCGCGCTCGTACATACAGCCCTCACAGCTTGAGCAGCTTCCCCCGCAAGCCGTTGCACGCGTAACCGCGACCTCGGCCATGCCCTTGGGCATAAGCTTTGTTACAACACCCTCATTTGTCATATCTATCTCCTTATGACTTTTTTATTTCAATGGAAATCGTGTTTTGTCCGACAGCGCCGACATCGGTAAACCCGTCAACCACTATCTTCACGCTCGGCATAAACTGCCCGGCGGATTCATTATAATCTGTCAAATCCGCAACGGCGCGGATATTGTCGCCCTTGAGCTGGCTTAAGCTTTCGGGTGTTCCGCGCATCATAACGTCAATGCTCTCGGAAATAATCTCGGTGGTGTAGCCCTCGGTAACATTGGTGCAGGAAATGTTCTTGACCTTAAAGCTCTTCGTTTCAAGGCCGACTATCTCAACCGTAACCTTGGCCTCGGACACGCCGGTGAGGTTGTTCATCTCGTTATCAATAGGAATGGTATACGTCATGCTGAGGGTCTTTTCAAAATCGGTAAGGTCAATAGTGTCAAGCACTATCTTATTCATGCCGGAAAGCACAGCGGAATCGCCCGCAAGCGTAATGCTGTCAGGCTCGATTTTGATTTTTGCATTCGCCTTGGTTGCGCCCGCACCCTCTATAACATCAACCGCAAGCGGGATTTCCTTGACAAGAAGCAAGGGCAACGTGGCCGTAACAACATCGTCCGAGCACGTAAGGCCGACGGTGGAGCACTCTTCCCCGCGTTCATTCATCAGCGTAAAGCCCGTTTCGACCTTATAGGTGCTGTCAACCTTGTCCTTGCCGAACGTGACCCAAGCGTAGGAAACATCTTTCAAATCCGCTTCCGCGCCGGAAACGGTAATCGTAGCCGGTTCAAAAACCGGCGTTTCGGCGGTGTACCCCTCGGCAAGCGAGCCGTCAAAGCTACCGCGCACCTGCACGGTTTTCGTGTTGAGGGGGGAAACCATAAAGCTGACGGTGCTTGGGGATTTATAAGAATCGTTAATATCCGCAGTGTCCGTGCCGTCAGGGTAGGAAATATAATACTGCTGTGTCGTGTATGCCGAGCGGGAAAGCTTGCTCACGTCCACACACGCTTTCAAATCAGATACATCCAGGCCCGCGACTATGCGGCGCGGCCCGCGCACGCGCACGGTGACGGTAGATGTATCCAAATCCGTAATAACCATGTTGCGGCTGTCGCGAAGAGTGTCCTCTCCAACGAGCTGAACCTCTACGCCGTAAAAGGTTTGCGTAAACTCCGTGGATTGCATACTCGTGACATAAACCCACATCGCAAGCGAGGCGAGAAGAGACACGACCATCCAAAAAGCGCGGCTGTCATAAAGTTTTTTCATCGTGCCTTGTCCTCATTTTTTGTAAGATTGCTTAAGTACTTTTTCACGTGGTTTAATATGCTGTTGCCGGATTCATCCTCGGGCTTAACAAGCTCTTCATGCAAAAGGGCGTTGAGCCTGTCCGGAGTAAGATGCCTTTTAAGCATACCGTCAATAGCAACGGACACAGCGCCGCTCTCTTCCGAGACTATTACAACAACGGCATCGGAATTTTCGCTCATGCCTATTCCGGCGCGGTGGCGCATACCCAGTTCTTTGCTGAGATTGGTAAGCTGCGTCAGCGGGAGAACGCACCCGGCGGCGGCGATTTTCGCATCGCGGATAATAACCGCGCCGTCATGCAAGGGTGCTTTATTGAAAAAAATGTTCTTCAAAAGCTCGGCGGAAACGGAGGAATTGATAACCGTGCCGGTGCTCATGATGTGCGTAAGGTTAACGCTGCGCTCAAAGATTATAAGCGCGCCCGTTTTCGCGGCAGACATATCGGAGCAGGCTTGTACGGTTTGCTCTATCGCCTCTTCCAACACAGTGCTGCTTGCCGCTCGGCCGCTGGAAAATGTGCTCCCCATGCGCTCAAGCAGACGGCGAAGCTCCGGCTGGAAGAGAATCAGCAGCGCGATAAGCCCCAATTCCACGGCCTTGCGCAGAAGATAATTGATCATTGTCAGCCCCAAAACCTCTTCGGATGAAAGCCACAACGCCACGACAATGAACACAATGCCCAAGGCGAGGTTGCGGGAATTGGTCTTTCTGACAAACCATATGGACTTATAAAGGATAAAGGCAACAATGATGATATCAATGAAATCGGATATGCCGATAGTCATTAAATATTTTGTCGCTTTTTCCAAGGCGCTGCCGATAACTTCCATGCAAGGTTTCCCCGTTCTTTCGCGTAAATATCAAGTGTATATTATATCGTGTTATTATAATCCAAAACGCCGAAAAAGGCAACAGGTTAAATCGTCGTTTAAAATAACTTTATATCTTTTTCTCGCGTTGCAGTATATCTCTTATGATTTCGGCGGCTTTTTTCACCTCATTTTCGCCGATAAAGGGTGAAAAGCTCAATCGCACCGTGCCTGATTCGAGCGTACCTGCGCTCATATGCGCGCGCGGCGAGCAATGAAGTCCCGCGCGCACGCACACGCCGCGCTCGGCTAAATACTGCGCCAGCACTTCGCTGTTTATATAATCGCAGCGAACGGACAAAACACCGCACTGTGTTCCCTCTTCGCCCGTGAATAGCTCCAAGCCATCTATACCGTCAAGCTCATTATTTATGAGCTTCAAGAGGGCGTTTTCATGCCGAAGAATTTTTTCACGACCTACGCATTTAATATATTCAAGTCCTGCGCGAAGCCCGGCAATACCGCAAACATTGTGCGTCCCCGCTTCGAGCATATCGGGGAGATATTCGGGCATATGCTGCTCAATGCTGTCAGAACCCGATCCGCCATGCACAAGCGGCTTTGCCCTATCTGTCATACATAGCAAAATCCCCGTCCCCTGCGGGCCGAAAAGCGCCTTATGCCCGGGCATTGCAATAAAATCGGCGTTGAGGCGCGCGGCGTTAACATCCAAAATGCCCGCCGATTGCGAAGCATCCACTATAAAAGGCACGTTATGCGCCCGGCAAAGCTCACCTATTTCATATATCGGCAAAATATAACCGAAAACATTGGAAACGTGCGTACACACGCAAAGTTTTGCCCGCGGGAGCTCTCTTTCAAAGCTCTCCAAAGCCTCATCTTTGTCAAATAGCCGAGTTGCCGCAACGCGAATATCGGCATTCAAGGCATTTAGCGGGCGCATGACGGAATTATGCTCAAAGCCGCTTATCACAACGCGCTCGCCCTTTTCACAAAGTGAGTTTATCGCAATATTGAGCGCATGGGTGGCGTTCATGGTGAACACAACGCGCGCCGGGTCATCAAGATTAAATAGCTCTGCCGCCCTTTCGCGGCAGGAAAACACCTCTTCCGCCGCGAGCTTTGCCGGAGCGTGGCCGCCTCTGCCGGGGCTTGCCATAGTGCGAAGAGCGCGCAATGAAGCGCGCTCCACGCTCGCCGGTTTTATAAGGCTTGTCGCCGCCGAGTCAAGATAAATCATGATTTCACCTCGGTGTAAGTCCCGTCCTCTTCGCGGCGAAAGATTTTGCCGTTAACCATGTTTTTCGTGTGTAGGTGGCTTATCGCTTCACCCGCGCGGCGGTAAACAGAGACTGCATAGCCGCAGCCGCGCGTATTTAACCCTTGCGGTGCTTTGACGGTTGAAGCTGATATCCCTATATTCTCAAGCTGCCTCTGCGCGCGCTGGGCGGCAGTGAGCGAAGTGCACATAATAAGATATTGTGTCATGCTATAACCCCATCTCATTAAAAAAGCACCCGCAAAGCACTGTCCATGCCCTGCGGGTGATATTGTTGCAATTATTAAGGCACAGATACCAGTACATCTTATGCCGGAATTACGCGCGCGGTTCAGCTCTCGATCAAAAGCGCTACGCTGTGCGCCGCGATGCCAAGCCCCTCGCCGGTGAAGCCCAAGTGCTCCTCGGTAGTTGCCTTAACGCTGACGTGGGAAATGTCAAGCCCCATAGCCTCGGAAAGACGCTCACGCATGAGGGGAATGTAAGGGGCAAGCTTCGGCCTTTGCGCAAGGACGGTGCAGTCCACATTCCCGATGCTGTAGCCGCTTTGGGAAATGACTTCGCACACACGGCGCAAAAGCTCTACACTGTCCGCGCCGAGAAAGGCATCGTCATTATCGGGAAAGAGCTTGCCTATATCGCCCAAGGCCGCCGCGCCGAGCAGAGAATCCATTAAAGCATGGGTGAGTACATCGGCATCGGAATGCCCCAAAAGCCCTTTTTCAAAGGGAATTTCAACCCCGCCGAGAATCAGCTTTCGCCCCTCGACGAGCCTGTGAACATCATAGCCGTGTCCTATCCTCACTGTAATCACCTCTGTTTTGCAGTATAAGCTGAGCAAGCAGCACATCACGGGGTGTGGTGAGCTTGATGTTGTCATCGTCACCCTCTACGGTGTGGGTTTTAACACCCATTATCTCCACGGCGGAGCAATCGTCCGTGAGGGTAAGGCCGTCACTCACAGCCTTGGAAAGCGCACCCTTTATAAGGTCGGCATGGAACACCTGCGGCGTTTGCACGCGCACGGTATGCTCTCTATCCACTGACCCAATAACGGAGTTATTATCATCCACGGTTTTAAGCGTGTCGGTTGACGCAATAACGGGAACAGCCGCCATATAAAGCTTTGCAGCATCCACGGTGCGGCGGATAACCTCATCCGTCACCAAGGGGCGCGCCCCGTCATGTATGGCGATGAGAGAGGCCGAGGAGCTTACCTCGGACACACCTGCGAGCGCGGATTCCATGCGCGTTTTGCCGCCGCGTATGACCTTGACAGCCTTGGTAATCCCATACTTTTTGCAAAGCGTTGCGATTTCCTCAACCTTATCCATGCGCGTGACAATGATGATTTCATCAACAACGTCACAGTTTTCAAAGACAAGAAGCGTTCTTGCAAGCACAGGCATACAGCCCAAATCCAGCATGAGCTTATCCGCGCCCATGCGCTGAGCAGAACCCGCCGCGACTATGACAGCAGAGCAGGTTTGCTTTTTCTCCGTCAGCTTCTCCGCTTTTTTGAAGAGTTTTTTGATATTCATAAGCTATTCCCCTTTTTAGGTGATTTAAAGCCTCAATCAGCCTCTAAGCTGTCTCTTACGATAGAAGTTCATCATGCCGTCCTGCATATCTTCAAGGTGCAAAAGCATTTTGCCCGCGCCGTAGGCCGCACAAGATACAGCATCATCCACCACAACCGTGCGGATATTTGTGCTGCGCTCAATGAGGCGGTCAATACCGTAAATGAGGCTGCCGCCGCCGGACATGATTATACCGTTTTTGTCAAGGTCGCCGACAAGCTGGGGCGGGGTGCGCTCCAAAACGGCGTGAACGGCATCCAAAATGCGGTTCATCGGTTCAACAAAGGCTTCAATAAGCTCGGTGGAATTAATCTCAACGGACTTGGGCAAGCCGTTTTTGAGGTTTTGCCCCTTGACCTCTTCAATGCCGACATCAGGGCGCTGGATAATGCAGCCGATACTGCGTTTAAGCTCCTCCGCCGCGCTGAGCCCTATGCGGACATTGTATTTTTCGCGGATAAAGCGCACAATAGCTTCATCAAAGCTTTCACCCGCGACTTTAATCGACTCGCATTCCACAACGCCGCCGGCAGAGATAATAGCAACCTCGGTCGTGCCGCCGCCGATGTCAATAACCATATGCCCATCGGGCTTGGAGATATCAACGCCCGCGCCGAGCGCCGTTGCAACGGCAGTTTCCAATAGGTAAACCTTTCTCGCGCCCGCTTCAATGCAGGCATCTATAACCGCGCGCTCTTCAACACCGTTTATACTGCTGGGTACACAGGCGAGTATGCAGGGCTTAAAAAGGCTGAACGAGGTAATGCGGCTTATAAGGTCACGCAGCATTTGAGCGGTGATTTCATAGTCGGAAATAACGCCGGAGCTGAGTGGGTGAATTGCAACAATGTTGGCCGGAGTACGGCCTAACATCTTCTGCGCGTCCTGCCCGACTTTAAGAATCTTACCCGAAAACTTATCAACGGCAACCACCGTCGGCTCGCGCATGACAACGCCCTTGCCTTGCTCAAATATGAGCGTGGAGGACGTACCCAAGTCAATAGCTATGTCTCTTTCAAATATGTTCATGCCGCTTCTCCTAAAAATATCTTTATCTTTTTCCTTGGCTCTATTTTAATCCATAGTACAGGCTAACGTCAATGCTAATATTTTCTTCGCGCCCGCTCTTTTGAGAATTTCGGCGCATTCTTCGAGCGTTGCGCCGGTAGTGACAACATCATCAATCAGCAAAACGCACTTGCCCGCAAGGCTTTCCCTCCCGATGTAGGTATAAACGCCGCGGACATTGCCCCGCCGCTCCTGTGCGCTGTTTGTCCCCGATTGGGGCGCATTATTTCGCCGCTTTTTCAAAAGCGGAACGCATTCAAGCCCCATGTATTCCGCCACAGGCTCAGCCAACATTCGCGCTTGGTCATAGCCGCGTGTGCGCAGTCTCGCCGCGCTTAGGGGTACCCATGTGACAACATCGGCGTAAATCTCACTATCATCAGCGCAAGCGCACATAAGCGGGGCGTAAAAATCGGCATACATTGATAGACCGGAGAATTTATATCTCAATATGCTCTCGCGCGCCACGCCCTTATAATAAAGGGCGCTGTAGTATTCATCAACATTACCCGCCGGTTTATCCAGTACACCTATCGGCGTATAGGGTAAATTCAGCTCGCAATGCGCGCATACCGCCGTTGCGCCGTCCAATAACCGATGGCAAAACGGACAGCGCGGTGGAAACATAAGGTCAAATAATGCGTCAAAAAGTTTTTTCATTGAACGGAGCAAAGCTTACGAAGCCTCACGCGAAGCGCCGTGTAGCGCTTGGACTGGCGGAAATTATCTATCATTTGATAAACTGTCTGATCGTCCCCTACAAGAATCAAAAGCTCCTTTGCACGGGTGACAGCGGTATACAAAACGTCACGTGTCAAAAGCATATGCGTTGAGGTAGAGAGCGCAATAATAACAGCTCTGTACTCACTGCCCTGTGACTTGTGCACGGTGACTGCCCAAGCGTGCTCCAGCTCCAAGAGCGAATCAAAGGGGTAGGATGCCAAGCGACCGTCAAAATTCACCGTAACACTTTCGCTTTCCGTATCTACCGAAACTATATGCCCGATATCCCCGTTATATATCCCGCTCCCCGCCGCGCTGTTATCCTCGGTGCGCCAAAGAATATCATAGTTATTCTTTATCTGCATCACCCTGTCGCCCTCGCGGAAAGTGACCTCGCCGAAGAGCTTTTCACGCTTGCCGTCTGCGGGCGGGTTTAAGCGCTGCTGTAGCTGACGGTTGAGGTTCTTTGTGCCAAGCTCCCCTTTTCTTGTGGGTGAAAGAACTTGGATATCCTCGGCGGGTATACCCATCTTCGTGGGGAGACGAACGGCGCAAAGCTCAACAATGGTTTCAACCGAGCTTGCCGCCTGCAAACGCTTTAATCTGAAAAAGTCGCCCTTATTCTCGCCGAGATTTGGGTACTCCCCTCGGTTTATCATGTGTGCATTGCTGACGATTCTGCTGCCGTCCCCTTGGCGGAATATCTCCGTAAGCTTCACCGTGGGGACAACTTCGCTTCTTATAACCGCCGAGAACACGTTGCCGGGGCCGACTGACGGAAGCTGATCCGCATCGCCCACCATTACAAGGCGGGCATTATCCGGCAACGCGCGCAAAAGCGCATCCATAAGCGTGATATCCACCATGGAGCATTCGTCCAGTATCACAGCGCCGCAATCAAGCAGGTCATCTTCATTCTTCGTGAACACAACGCGCTCCCCGTCCTCGGCAAACTTAGCGCCGAGCAAGCGGTGAACCGTAACCGCTTCTTCCCCGCTCAGCTCGCTCATGCGCTTTGCCGCGCGCCCCGTGGGCGCTGTAAGCAGAGTTTTAACGCCGATATCGTCAAAAAGCGCCAAAATCGCGCGCACGGACGTGGTTTTGCCCGTGCCGGGGCCGCCGGTTATCACAACTAGCCTGTTTTCCAAAGCAAGCTTCAAGGTCTCCTGCTGCAAGGGGGCGTATTTAATCCCCTGCTTGCGCTCTATGCGCGCAATGAGCGCTGGAATATTCGCCTTTTCGGAGTATTTACAGCGGCACATATTTGCCAAGCGCTCTGCCGCGTCCGTCTCCGCTTCGTATATTTCGGGAAGATAGCAAGCCTTGCACCCGGCGATTTCTTCATATTCTATTTGCCCGGTTTCAATAAGCTCGCCTATGCTCTCTTCAACATCGTCACATTCCACATTGATGAGCTCAGCCGTAACGGCAACAAGCTTTTCGCGCGGAATAAAGCAATGGCCGTTATTGAGGTTATGGCGCAGCTCAAAAAGGGCGGCGGCATTAATGCGATTGCGGCTGTTGCCGTCAAGCCCCATTTCAAGGGCAAGCGCGTCAGCCTCGGAAAAGCGCCCGCCTATATGCGAGGTTGCGAGTATGTACGGGTTTTCGCGCAAAAGCTCCAGCGCGCCGTCCCCGTAGTATTTATACATACGCATTGCGAGGATAGGCCGCAGACCGAATGAGCAGACGAACTCCATAATGCGCCGAACACCCGTCTGACGGCGAAAGTCTTTTGACATACGGTTGGCTTTTTCAAGGCTTATTCCCTTTATAGTCGCAAGCTTTTCCGGGAATGATTCCAAGATATCCAGCGTCTTATCGCCGAAGCGGTCAACAATCAATGCAGCGGTGGCAGGGCCTATGCCCTTTACCGTTCCCCCGGCGAGATATTCATATATGGCGGCCGCGCCCGTGGGCAAAAGCCGCTGGGCAAACTCCGCTTTGAACTGCCGCCCGTGTACACTGTGGTTAACCCATGTGCCGCTGGCGATCATCGCCTCGCCCGGGGAGGCATACGGGAAACACCCCACAACCGTGACAATCTCCCCGTCCCCGTCACGCAGACGCAATACGGTATAGCCGTTCTCTTCGTTTTTGTAGATAACGGAATCTATCGTGCCGGAAAGCTCCACAAGCTCAAAATCCTGCTCCATGCGTCCGCACCTCCTGCTAATTATTGTTCTGCAATGAAATTACAATACATTTTTCAAAAATTGACCCGTGAAGCTCGCTTCACACTTCGCGCAATCCTCCGGCGTACCGGCAAACACCAGCTTGCCGCCGCCGTCTCCGCCCTCGGGACCGAGGTCGATAATATGATCCGCAATTTTTATAACGTCCAAATTATGCTCTATAACCACAACCGTGTTGCCCGCATCGGCAAAGCGGTCGAGGATATCTATAAGGCGGTGTACATCGGCGATATGAAGCCCCGTGGTAGGCTCGTCCAAGACATAAACCGTGCTGCCGGTGGAACGCTTGGATAGCTCCGTTGCAAGCTTCACGCGCTGCGCTTCGCCCCCGGACAAGGTCGTGCTGGACTGGCCGAGCTTAACATACCCCAAGCCAACGTCATAAAGCGTTTGAATCTTATTCAGTATCTTGGGCTGGGCGGCAAAGAACGAGCACGCTTCTTCAACCGTCATATCGAGTACATCTGCAATGCTCTTGCCTCTATACTTCACTTCCAGCGTTTCGCGGTTATAGCGCTTTCCGCCGCAAACATCGCACGGAACATACACATCCGGTAAAAAGTGCATCTCTATTTTAATAAGCCCGTCACCCGTGCAAGCCTCGCAACGGCCGCCCTTGACATTAAAAGAAAAGCGCCCTTGCGAATACCCACGCAGCTTTGCATCCTGTGTAGAGGCGAAAAGATCGCGGATATCGTTGAAAACGCCGGTATAGGTCGCGGGATTAGAACGTGGCGAGCGGCCTATCGGGCTTTGGTCAAGCGCGATAACCTTATCAACATATTCAAGCCCCTCTATCCCGTCCGACTTACCGGGGCGAAGCTTCGCGTGATTCTTCTCGGAAGCGAGGGTTTTATACAAAATCTCATTGATAAGCGAGGATTTGCCGCTGCCGGAAACGCCCGTAATGCACACGATTTTTCCCAGCGGGATTTCAACATCAATTCCTTTGAGATTGTTTTCGCGTGCATTGCGTATAACAAGGCTTTTTCCGCTGCCTGTGCGGCGCACGGCGGGAACGGGGATTTTCTTTCGCCCGCTCAAATACTGCCCCGTAACGGACTCATCGCACGCGCAAATATCCTCAACCGAGCCTGCGCACACTACCCTGCCGCCGTTCACGCCCGCGCCCGGCCCGATATCGACAACGTAATCCGCCGCGCGCATGGTCTCCTCATCGTGCTCAACAACGATGAGGGTATTACCCAAGTCGCGAAGCTGTTGGAGCGTTTTTAAAAGCTTTGCATTGTCTCTTTGATGAAGCCCGATGCTCGGTTCATCGAGGATATACAGTACCCCCATGAGGCTTGAGCCAATTTGCGTTGCCAAGCGGATACGCTGGCTCTCGCCGCCGGAAAGCGTGGAGGCGGAGCGGGAAAGTGTCAGATAGCCCAAGCCCACATCGCGCAAAAAGCCGAGGCGGGAGCGGATTTCCTTTATAATCCGCTCGGCGATAAGTCGTTCTTTATCGGAAAGCTCGAGAGAATCGACAAAATCAAGCGCGCGCAAAACCGACATCTCCGAAAACTCGGCGATGTTCAGCCCGCCGACCGTCACGGCGAGTGCGGACGCTTTCAGTCTCCGTCCGGCGCATTCCGGGCACGGCGTTTCGGACATACATTCCTCTATATCCGCGCGCATGGCCGGGCTTTGCGTTTCGCTGTAGCGGCGCTGGAGATTCGGGATAATGCCCTCAAAGGCGCGCTGGATAACACCGAAGCCCTCGGCCTTATCATAATGAAGCTGAAGCTTTTCGCCGTTCGTGCCGTAGAGAATGGCGTTTAATCCCTCTTTGGAGATATTCTTTATAGGCTCGCTGAGCTTGAAATGATAGCGCTTGGAGAGCGCTTCAAAGTACATACGAGAAATAGAATCGCCCTTAACGTTGCCCCAGCCGCTTGCGGTAATGCCGCCCTCTATTATGCTGAGATTCTCGTTCGGCATTATAAGCGCGGGGTCAACCAAAAGCTGAATGCCAAGGCCGGTGCATTTGGGGCAAGCGCCGTGAGGGTTATTGAACGAGAAAAGGCGCGGCGTAAGCTCCTCAATGGATATGCCGCAATCGGGGCAGGCATAGTTTTGCGAAAAAGCAAGCTCCTTATCCTCGCCCACAAGCTCCACGAGCATAAGCCCCTCGCCCAAGGCAAGCGCCGTTTCAGCCGAGTCCGTCAAACGGCGGGTTATCTCCGGCTTTATGACAAGGCGGTCAACGATTATTTCGATATTATGCTTTTTATTCTTTTCAAGCTTTATTTCTTCCGTAAGCTCGTATACATTTCCATCCACGCGCACACGCACATACCCGGCCTTGCGGGCATCTTCAAACACCTTTACGTGCTCGCCCTTGCGCGCGCGAACAACAGGCGCAAGCAACTGAATGCGGCTGCCCTGCGGAAGCGCCGTGATTTGATCGACAATTTGATCTATGCTCTGCTGGTGAATCTCCTTGCCGCACTTGGGGCAATGCGGCACGCCGATGCGCGCCCACAAAAGGCGCATATAGTCATATATCTCCGTTACCGTGCCGACAGTGGAGCGAGGGTTCTTTGAAGTCGTTTTCTGGTCTATGGATATGGCGGGAGAAAGCCCGTCTATATAGTCCACATCGGGTTTGTCCATTTGTCCTAAGAACATACGCGCGTAGGAGCTGAGGCTCTCCACGTAGCGACGCTGCCCCTCGGCGTAGATAGTATCAAACGCGAGGCTGGATTTGCCGCTGCCGGAAAGCCCGGTGACGACAACAAGCTTGTCGCGCGGGATTTCAAGATCAATGTTTTTTAGGTTATTTTCTCTTGCGCCTTTGATGAAAATGCTCTCTTGCATATGCTCAATTAGTCCTTTGTGATGATATCCGCCGTCTGCCCGCGCGTAAGCGCTATAAGCTCCTGCGGGGCAAGTTCGATTTGATAGCCTATCTTTCCCGCGCTGACAAACACCGTATCAAGCGCAAGAATGTCGACATGGTAGGTTGTTTTAAACTGCTTTTTCATGCCTATCGGCGAGCAACCGCCGCGCACATAGCCCGTAATCGCGGTAAGCTCGTTCACGTGCAGCATGGCAACGGACTTTTCGCCCACGGCCTTTGCCGCCTTTTTCAAATCCAGCTCCTGCGCCACGGGGATTACAAAGACATACACATTCTTGCTCGCGCCGCGCGCAACAAGGGTTTTATAAACCTGTGCTTCGTCTATACCCGTTAAGTGCGCCACGGTAACACCGTCAACGGCTTCATTGCCGTGGGCGTATTCATGTGGCGTATAGCGCACCTTTTTCTGCTCCAAAAGGCGCATTACGTTTGTTTTCTGCTCTGCCAAGGTATCACCGCGCTTTCTTGATTATAAAGAGAAGTCGAAAATAAATCAGTATATTATACCCCTTTTTCCTCGCTCTTTCAAGAACAAATAACGCGCGCCGCAGATTTCTGCGGCGCGTGGGGGTACGATATTACAATGTCATTTGCCGCTGCCGAAGCGGAAGAGCATATTTTCCACGCTGTTTTCAAGCATGATGATAAAGCGCTGTTTATTGGCCTCGGTCGGCGCGGGCATATCCGCATCAAGCCAGCGGGAAATAAGCCCGACAATACCGTTTGCGTAAAAGGCGATTGTAAACTCATAATCCTGCCTGTCGATATTATGTCCGTCACACACTATTTCCGCAAAGCCTCTTATGCAGCTCTCCAAGCGCTCTTGCAGGAAGCGGAGCATATAAAGCCGCCTATTGGAGTTATAAACATTCAAGGCAAAGCTGTGGTTTTCAAAAAGATACTCAAAAAAGGCCAAAACATCTTCCCGCCAGCGGTCATAAACTATCTCTTTCGGCAATATGCGATTTGCATCCTCTTCAAAAACCCACTCCAAGAGGTCATACACATCGTTGAAATGATAATAGAAGGTTTGGCGGTTCACTCCGCAAAGCTCAACCAAGTCCTTGACGGTTATTTTGTTCATCGGTTTTACATTCATAATCTGCTTGAGCGCAGAAGCGAACGCGGCCTTAGTAGATGACGCCATGTTATTATCTCCTCTATATTTTTCTTGAATATTCATACTTGTGTCAATTATAACACAATGTTCACCCAATGGCAAAAGTTTTCTTATATGTTTACTGTTTTTTATCAAATTTTTGTTTCTGTATTTCATTTTCGGAAAAATGACTTTAATTGTCCACGGTTATGTGATAAAATCAATGTATAATATTAACGGAGATAAGTGCAATGGAAAACGAAAACTCAGCCGCTGCAACCGAGGCGAAAAAGCCTTTCCCCATAAAGCGCGTGGCTCTGTCGGTGCTGACGGGGCTTGCCGCATTCGCGCTGTTTTGGGGCGTTTACTTTTTCTTTTTCTCCTCGCCCTCGGCAAACGCAGCGGAATATGCCGGGGAATATGTTCTGCTCTCAACGGAAAGCGGCGGCGCGGTAATCTCCGCCGAAGGCGGCACTCCGGCTCTCTCGCTCACGCTTTACGAAAACGGGAAATGCCGCATAAAAACAAACGGCAAAAGCCTTTCGGGTCGATGGTTTGAAAAAGAGGGCAAAATCACGGCGCTTTGCGGCACGGTAAAGCTAACGGGCAGAATATCAAACGGCGAATTGACCGTTGAAACCAAAGCCGGCGGCACAATGACCTTGAAAAGCACCGTAGCACCCGCCGATGAAAATGTGAAAACCCCCGCCGGGCGCTATAAGCTCAGAGCCTTAAACGATAACGGCACGGAGTATTCCACCGAGGTGCTTTGCGGGACGGAAGCGGGCAAATGGTACATAGCGCTGACAAAGCGCGGCACGGGCAGAGCGCAAATCTTCTCCGAAAGCGCTGAGAACATCACGGCAGACAGCGAATGCATCACTCTGCGCTCCATGCGCCTTGCCTACACTCTTGACGGCAACACGCTCACGCTCTCCTACCCCGGCGGCGTAGTGCTGACATTTGAAAAAGATTAAATCTGAATAAACGCACCAAAGCAGACGGCTTGCGCCGTCTGCTTTTTAGTATGGAAATTTTACTATTTAATCATGTCAAGCGCAGTAAATCGACGCTGTAAATACAAAGCCCGCAATTGGCGAGTTAGTTAATCGGGCTTTTTGTCAATGCAAAAGAGCGCTTGACACAAAATAGACAAATTCGCAGATTTGCCCACGAATGCAAGACGCACAGGGCAATTTTTCATCGGCTTTCAAGCAGAGAAAAAATGTGTAGTCAAAAGGAAAACGGCTTTTTTGTGAGTATTTGAGAACTTTTTGAAGCACGCTTGAAAGCTCCCGAAAAGCCGGATATACTGCCTTTATCCCGGTGTCTGTACGGGACAGAAAAGAGATGAAACAGGAGGCATACTTCATGGCACAGAACAACCCGTTTATTCGGCTGGCAAATGTAGTTGATATGTTACCGCCGGATGCAGAAACTCAGCGAACAGAACAGGACAACAATGTAAAACTCCTTATGGCTCTGCTTAACGAACGTCAGGCAGAGATTTGTACTAATACCGTGCATGATTGGCTTACAGTCGAGCAGATCGCCGAGCGCGGGGGCTACAAGGCGGAGGACATTGCAGAAGATCTCTATCAATCCGCTCTCGCCGGTGTACTGTATGTCAAGGAATTTGATGGAGTGGATAAATATAAACTCAGCTTTTGGATGCCCGGCATTCTTGAGCACTCCGCACACGCAATATCTAACGGCAATGTGGCCGCGGCAGACGCTTTTTATAACCAAGAGCCGATGTCAACCGCCATGCAGTATCAGGCCGCACCTATCGGCGGCGGCATCATGCGCGCTATTCCTATCAAGGAAGCCGTTGACGCACAGGCAATTTTGGCCGATCACGAGCAGATAAAAACGTACCTCGACCAAAGCGATATTTATTCCACCTGCGATTGCGAGTGCCGCCGCTCCGCGCAGCTTGCGGGTGAATCGTGCATAATCCCGTACAAGGACGCTGAAATTCAAGTCGGCGAGGAAGCAGAATACTATATTCGCACAGGCCGCGGCAGACAGATCACCAGAGAAGAAGCCGAAGCGATACTTGAACGCTACGAGCGTTACGGTTGCGTCCATCAGGTATTCAACAATGAGGGTACTAACAAAACCTCTATTATCTGTAACTGTGACGGCGATAACTGCGGCGTTCTGCGCAATTTGAGATGGTTCAATATCCCTGATCACTCCAAATCCAACTTCACTTCCCATATTGACCCCGAAAAGTGTGTGGCTTGCGGGGCGTGCGTAGAAATATGCCCGATGAACGCAATACGCATGGGCAACAAGTTCTGCGATTTGGAAGCGCAAAAGCCGAGATGGGACAGAAAGCCCAGCGAGGATCTTTGGACACCGGCGGATTGGAATCCCGATCGCCATCACCGCATCATGGTAAACGAGGACGGCACAAGCCCCTGTAAGACTCAGTGCCCCGCACACATATCTATCCAGGGCTATATCAAGAAAGCCGGCGAAGGCAATTACATGGATGCACTGCGCATCATCAAGCGCGACAATCCTTTCCCGGCGGTATGCGGCCGCATCTGCCCGCACACCTGCGAAAACGAATGCTCCCGCGCCCGCGTGGATGAGGCCATCGCCATTGACGATATCAAGAAGTTTATCGCCGACAAGGAATTAGAAGAAGGAAACCGCTTCATCCCCGAAATCTTTGAGCACTATGATGAAAAAGTCGCCGTTATCGGCGGTGGCCCGGCCGGTCTTACCTGCGCATATTATTTGGCCGTTGAGGGCTACCAAGTAACTGTATTCGACCGCGAGGCTTACCCCGGAGGAATGCTGCGCAACGGTATGCCGCCGTTCCGTCTTGAAAAAGACATTGTGGATGCGGAAATCGACGTTCTGCGTCAAATGGGCGTGGAATTCGTGTGCAACACCGATGTCGGCAAGGACATTACCCTTGGTGAGCTGCGCGAAAAGGGCTTCAAGGCATTTTATATCGCAATCGGCGCACAAAAGGGCATGAAGCTGAACATAGCCGGAGAAGAGCTTGAGGGCGTGAGCAGCGGTATCGACTTCCTGCGCAAGGTCAACAAGGGGCAAATCGAAGCCCTCGACGGAAAGGTTTTGGTTATCGGCGGCGGCAATGCCGCAATAGATGTAGCTCGCTCCGCGGCGCGCTTCACCAAGGCGGGCGTAGAGATGTTTTGCCTTGAAACCGATGAAGATATGCCCACCGTTCCCGATGAAAAGAACGAAGCACTTGAAGAGGGCATCAAAATCAATAACTGCTGGGGTCCCAAGCGCATTTTGGGCGAAAGCGGCAAGGTCACGGGCGTGGAATTCATGCGCTGCCTGTCCGTTCGCGATGAAAACGGCCGCTTTGCACCCAAGTACGATGAAAACGACACTGTCACTGTTCCTTGCGACCATGTATTTGCCGCTATCGGGCAGTATGTAGACTGGGGCGAGCTGCTCAAAGGCACTAAAGCAGATCCCGACGGGAAGAGCGTGCTGAGCGTTGAGCCTATCACCTATCAGACGGCAGAGGCCGATATCTTCGGCGGCGGCGATGCGGCCATAGGCCCGAAGTTCACCATTGATGCCATTGCCACAGGTAAATCCGGCGCAATATCCATCCACCGCTATCTGCGCGGCTACAACATGACCGCCGAGCGTCAGAGAGAATTCAAGCCCTTTGACAAGGACAAGGCCGACTTCTCCAGCTACGAAGCGATGAAGCGCCAGCGCCCCAAGCCCGTCAACTTCAACGAGGCCACGGAAACGTTGCACGATATGCGCTCCACATTGATCGAAGAGCAAATCGCTAAAGAAGCCAAACGTTGCTTGGGCTGTGGCGTGTCGATAGTTGATCCGTATATGTGCATCGGCTGCGGGCTTTGCTATACCAAGTGCGAGTTTGATGCCATACGCTTGGAGAAAACCCGCGATGTAACGCCTCCTGCATCCATGGCGGCGTGGGGCGAGAACATCGCCGCGAATGCCGCACAGCTTATGCAAAAGATTGCCGCAAAAGCACAGGCCGCCGAGGGTGAAGTAGACTCCACCGGCGCTGTCAGCCGCATACCCGGGGTTAACGTGACGGAATAAAGGGCAACATCAAATGCACGAAATGCCCATTGTTTTGAACGTAGTCAGAACACTTGATTATTTGGTGGAAGAAAAAAATCTTCCACCGGATATTCGGGTTGTCGTCATGGAAATCGGCGAGCTGGCAAGCGTTTTACCCAACTATTTTGAAAAATGCTGGTCACCGGCAATTGAGCGCAGCAAGCACCTTAAAAACACCGAGCTTAAAATTGAGCTTATCCCCGGCATAGCGCGCTGCAAACGCTGTGGAACAGAGTTTCATATCGAGCAGAATCAGGGGTTATGCCCTGAGTGCAAGATATGGGATTGGGACACCGTCTCCGGGCGCGAGGTAAATATTAAGGAGATTCTGGTATAAGATGAACGAATTCAAGGTATACGAAATCAAGCAAAGCGTGTTTGAGAATAATGACCTCGACGCTGACAAGCTCCGCAGTGAGCTTTCGGAAAACAAAACCTTTTTGCTGAATCTTATGTCCTCTCCCGGTTCAGGCAAAACAACCACCTTAAAGCGCACCATTGAAATGCTGCGGGACGAGATGCGCATCGGCATAATGGAAGCAGATATAGATTCCGATGTAGATGCGCACAAAATAGCCGAAACCGGAGCTAAGGTAATTCAGCTTCACACGGGCGGAATGTGCCATTTGGATGCGGACATGACCCGTCAGGGCCTTCACGAGCTTGGAGCGGATGATTTGGACTTAGTCGTGCTGGAGAATGTCGGCAACCTTGTATGCCCGGCCGAGTTCGACACGGGTGCAGTCAAAAACGCCATGATTCTCTCCGTACCCGAGGGGCACGATAAGCCCTTGAAGTATCCTCTTATTTTTCAGGTTTGCGACGCACTTATCATCAACAAGATTGATGTACTCCCCTACTTTGACTTTGATTTAGAACAAGTCAAAAAATTTGCTCATATGCGCAACCCAAAACTGAAAATATTCCCCATATCAGCTAAAACCGGCGAGGGCGTAGACGCTTGGTGCAGCTGGCTGCGCGAGCAGGCAAACGAATGGAATAAATAATCCGCAAGAGATTATAGTACTCCGTTTTAGAAAAGCCAAAGCGCCCCCGTTTCCGAACAAATAAGAAACGGGGGCGTGAAAAGCAGACGGCGAAAACCGTCTGCTTTTTACTGTGATTTTTTTATTTAATCTCGTCAAGCTCGGCAAGCCATACCTTTGCAACGGCATCGCTCGGCATACGCCAGTCACCGCGCGGCGAGAGCGACACCGTGCCGACCTTTACGCCGTCAGGTAGGCACGAGCGCTTAAACTGCTGGGCAAAGAAGCGGCGAATAAACGTGCGTAGCCATTTGAGTATAGTATCGCGGTCATACTCCCCTGCAAAAGCATACTCGGCCAAGCGGAAAATACGCTTGGGGGATGCGCCGGTGCGCAGGAGATGATAGAGGAAGAAATCGTGAAGCTCATAAGGCCCTACCAAATCCTCTGTCTTTTGCGCAATCTCGCCGTTGTCGGCGGGAAGAAGTTCAGGAGAAACGGGCGTGAGCAAAATATCACGCAAAACCTCGCTGACCTCGGGGGTGCTGACACGCATTTCATGCTCGACAATATAGCGCACCAAAGTTTTCGGCACAGATGCGTTCACGCCGTACATCGACATATGATCGCCGTTATAAGTCGCCCAGCCGAGGGCAAGCTCGGACAAATCCCCCGTGCCGACAACAATGCCGCCGGTTTTGTTGGCGATATCCATTAAAACCTGCGTGCGCTCGCGCGCCTGTGCGTTTTCATAGGTCACATCGGTGTTATTCTCGTCCTGGCCGATGTCGGCAAAATGCGCGCGCACCGAGGCGGTAATATCCACTGTTTGAAAGCTAACGCCGAGATAGTCACAAAGCTTTTCCGCGTTTGAGCGGGTGCGCTTCGTTGTGCCGAAGCAGGGCATGGTCACGGCAAGCAAATCCGTGCGCGGGCGGTTGAGCGCATCGAGCGCGCGCACGCACACCAAAAGAGCAAGCGTACTGTCAAGCCCGCCGGACACGCCCAAAACGAGCTTGGGGCAATTGATATGCTCAATGCGGCGCATAAGGCCGTCTGCCTGAATGCGCAATATAGCCTCGACGCGCTCGGCAAGAGCATCACTTTCAGCGGGGACAAAGGGGTTTTTCGCGAATTTGCGCGTGAGGACGGTTTCCGTAAGCGGCTGGGAGAAGTATATTCTGCGCACCTCGGGCGCAAGCGAGGGGTCAAAGCTCGTAGACATATGGCGCGCCGAGGTAAGGCGAAGTAAATCAAGCTCGGTGGTAAGAAAATTACCGCTTGCATAGGGCTTTCTCTCGGCAAGAAGAACGCCGTTTTCATAAACCAAGCAATGCCCGCCGAAAGAGAGATCCTGCGTTGATTCCCCATGCCCGGCGCTTGCGTACACATAGCCGCAGGCAAGGCGCGAGGAAGCGGAAGCTGTGAGCAGGCGGCGGCAATCGGCCTTGCCGATAAGCTCATTGGAAGCTGAGAGATTGGCAATTACCGTAGCCCCGGCAAGGCAAAGGCCGGTGGATTCCGGCACGGGCGACCACAAATCCTCGCATATTTCAACGCCGAGGACAAAGCTTTCAAGCTCCTTGCAGCAGAAAAGCAAGCCGCGTCCAAAGGGTACGCTCTCCCCGCCGATTTCCACGCAGTCCGCGCCCGTATAATCCGCGCCGGAGGTAAACTGGCGGCGCTCGTAAAACTCGGCGTAGTTCGGCAAGGTCACCTTCGGCACAAGGCCGAGAATACGCCCCGCTTGAATGACGGCGGCACAATTATAAAGCTTGCCGCCGAGGCGCACGGGCACACCCACCGTCACAACACAGCGCTTACCGGCGCTGTAATCGCGCAGCTTCATAAGCGCCGAGAACGCCGCGCGCAAAAGCGCATCGGAATAGAACAAATCCCCACAGGAATAGGAAGTTAAATAAAGCTCCGGCAGCACGAGGAGATTTGCCCCCGCCGCTTCTGCCTTATCCAACGCGCGCTCGGCCTCAGCTAAATTAAACTCCACATCCGCCACACGAACATCGGGGCTTGCCGCAACGACCTTAATAAACCCGTCCTTCATTCAAAACGCCTCCAGAACAAATTCTTTATTCGGATTCTAAACCGCTCGGGCGGCTGTGTCAATGCTTTTGAGATAAAATTTGCAGACGCAATAAAACGTGTCTGCAAAAACCGCATCGGATCAAGCCGATGCGGTTTTAATATTGCAATATTATGTTTATTTCAGCGCAGCGCCGTCGGAAAAGGCGTTGCCGACACGCTCACCGAGGACATAGTAGCCGTAGCCCATGCCGTCATAGGTGATGGGGCGAAGCTTCATAGGGTCGATGTTGCCATCGGTCAAAACGCTTTCATCGGCGGAGACATTCACAATTTCGCCGACAAGGCGGCAGGTGGCCTTATCGTAGCTTTTAAGGCGGCATTCAACCGTAAGCGGAAGCTCCTTAATAATAGGTGCGTCCACAAGCTCGCTCTTTTCAGTGTGAAAGCCCGCTTTGGAGAGCTTATCGGGAACATCGCTTCCGGAGACTATGCCGATATAGTCGCAGGGAATCATCTGCTCCAGCGTTGCCATGCTGACGGTAAACGCCTTTTTGGCAAGGACGTTTTCAACCGTTTTATGCTCAGCGCTTATGCACATGGAAAGCTCGTCCGCCTCGCTTATCCCGCCCCACGCGGCAACCATTGCATTGGGCGTGTTGTCGGCATCATAAGTGCCGAGGACAAAAACGGGCTGGGGGTAAATAAGCGGCTTTACTCCGAAACTTTTTCTCATTTTTTCATTCTCCTTTTAGTTTTGATGATTAATTATATGTTTTATTATGGTTTTTTACCAACTTTTCTTTTCCTTGGTGCAGTCGTTATTCTTTTTGCGCTCTTCCACCATTTTCACAAACCACTCCACCATGCCGGGCTCCGTGTGCGAAAAGAACGAGCTTTCGCCCTTATCAAGCGAGGCGATTAAGGCTATATCCTCATCTGTCAGCGCAAAGTCAAAGATATTAAAGTTTTCTTCCATGCGCTCACGGTGAACGGTCTTCGGAATGGCGACAATGCCGCGCTGCATATGCCAGCGGAGTATTACCTGCGCAGTGGTTTTGCCGTACTTATTGCCGATTGCGCGAAGCTCCGAGAGATTGAACATATCGCCCCTCCCCTCGGCCAAGGGTGCCCAAGCCTCGGTTTGAACAGCGTATTTTTCATGCCACGGCTTTGCGGCAAGCTGCTGATTATGCGGGTGGCACTCAACTTGGTTTACCATGGGCTTTATGCGCGCAAAGGACGCAATATCCACCATGCGGTCGGGGTAAAAGTTCGCCACGCCTATGGCACGGAGCTTCCCCTCATCATAAAGCTCTTCAAGGGCACGGTACGCCCCGTACACATCGCTGAACGGCTGATGCAAAAGGCATAAGTCAAGATAATCCGTTTTAAGCTGGCGCATGGATTCCAGCACGGACGCGCGCGTCTGCTCGTATCCGTAATGCTCTATCCAAACCTTTGTTGTGAGAAATATATCCTCGCGCGCAACACCGCTTTTTTCGATTGCGCTTCCCACTTCCTCTTCGTTGAAGTAAGACTGCGCCGTGTCAATAAGCCGATAGCCGACACTGAGCGCATCGAGCACACAGTCTTCGCACTCCGCTTTCGGTATCTGATACACGCCGTAGCCCAGTTGCGGCATTTTCACGCCGTTATAAAGCGTTATTTCATACATAATATATCCCCCTTTTCTTGCTTTGTTAACATCGATATGGTATTATTGCAATGTTCAAGGAGATTATAAAACTTAAAGTTAACTTTAAGTCAAGAGCCTTGAGGAAATTTTTTTATAGGGTGAAATTATGCTGTACACCGTGGGAGAAATGGCAAAGCGCTTGGGCGTGAGCGCATCAACACTGAGATATTACGACAAAGAGGGGCTTTTGCCGTTTGTGGAGCGCTCTTCGGGCGGAATGCGTATGTTTAATGAAAGCGACTATGAGTGGCTTAAAATAATAGAATGCCTTAAAAAGACGGGTATGCCGCTAAAGGACATACGCGGCTTTATCCTCATGGCGATAGCGGGCGATGAAACGATTGAGGCGCGCTTGGAGCTTATTATAAAGCAGCAAGAGGCAGTAAGAAAGCAGATTGAAGAGCTTCGGGAAACGCTCAGCACCTTGGATTTTAAGCGCTGGTACTACGAAACGGCAAAGAGCGCCGGGACAACTGACGTGCCACGCGGCATGGCGCTTGAGGATATCCCCGAACGCTTTCGCGAAACGAGAAAAGCGCTTCGCGGGGAGTAATTAGCAGAGATTTGCTTTTTTATACTAATACTTTTTTAAGATTTTGCAGCTTTTTGACCTTGGTTTTCCTATATTTATGTATGCAAAATGCTTGTATCGCACAAATCGCAAGCTTTTGCGCACTCTCCGCTCTTTCAATTGCAATTATTTCTGCGTATAATAGGGGCAGATTAGGAAACCTGCAACCACTCCCAAGGAGGTAAAAACCATGAAAAAATTACTCTCTTGTATGCTGATAGGCGCAATTGTGCTTTGCTGTACCGCGTGCGGCGCAACGAGCGCACCCGCGACGACGGACGCTTCCTCTGTCGCGGTTTCATCCGGCTCTCCTGTTCCCGTTGAGGACGGTATTTTGAGAGTTGCGGCACTTTACGACATAAGCACGATGGACGTTGCACAGACAACGGACAATTACATGGTTCCCATGAATATATTCGACCGTCTTTTTGAATCCCGCGTTCAAGCGGACGGCAGCACCGCGATAGTGCCGAGCCTTTGCGAAAGCTACAGCGTGAGCGAGGACGGCTTGACCTATTCTTTCGTTCTGCGCGAGGGGATAGTATTTTCCAACGGCAGCACGCTCACCGCGTCCGATGTGCAGTACACCTTTGAGCGCCTTTTGACGGCGGGCGGCGTAAATGACGATGTGCCGCTTGAGGTTTTGGGCGGCGCGGCACTGCAAAACGGCGAGAGTGACACGCTTGAGGGCTTCACGGTCACGGACGATTTGCATTTTGACATTACCCTTGCCGCCGCAAACGCCGGTTTTATCGCCGAGCTTACGGGGCCTGCAATGTCGATAGTCGATAAGGAAACGACCGAGAGCGCCGCAAACTTTGGCCTCGACTGCGCCGACACGATAGGCACAGGGCCGTACACCGTGACGGAGTGGGTTGTAAACGACCACTACACGCTGGAGTATAACGACAAATACTGGGGCGATGAGCCGAGTGTAAAAAAGGTTGTCGTCTCCATTATTCCCGATTCCTCCACGCAAAACCTCATGTACCAAAACGGCGAGCTGGATATAATCGACCTTGAATCTCTCGATTCCAGCATAGTGGACGCAACGTATAAAACCCTCTATGCCGACAAAATAATCGTCAGCTCCCGCGTAGGTCTTACATACTTCGCGCTCAACGCAAACAATGAATACCTTTCCGATGTTAATATCCGCCGAGCATTGCAAGCGGCGATAGATGCCGAGGCGATTGTAGCTTCTATCTACGGCGGGGATGCGATAGTCGAAAACGGGATTATCCCGCAGGGCGTTTGGGGCTTTAACGCTTCCCTCTCCCGCCCGGCATATGACCCCGAAGCCGCCAAAGCGATTTTGACCGAGGCGGGCTACAGCGAGGGCGAAATCCACTTTGAGCTTGCTATGGATTCCTCGGCTTCCGGCAACACTCAGCTTGTTTACCAAGTCATCCAGCAGCAGCTTCAGGCAATCGGCATAACCGCCGAAATCAAGAGCTACGATGAATCGTCTTGGCTTGATTTGCGCAAGTCCGGCGAAATGGATTCCTTTGTCGCCAACTGGACAATGGACTACAACGACCCGGCCAATATAATGTACACCTTCTTCGGCTCGCCCGAGAAAACCGCAATACGCAGTCTCAACTACGCAGACGAAGCGGTTATGGCGCGCGTGGCAGCGGCTTCCGGGATAACGGACGATGCAGAGCGCATGGCCGAGTATCAGGCGCTTGAAGAAAAAATAGTCGTTGAGGATGCGGCATGGGTTCCGCTTCTGGGCAACACGCACCTGTTCGCCATCGGCGAGCGCGTGGAAAGCTTTGTCCCCTACTGGGCGGGCTTCAGCAACTTCTATGCCGCTGATGTGACGCTGAAATAACAACATAGACACCACAACGCAACGGGGACGCTCTTATTACGAGCGTCCGCCTTGCGCGTTTGGAGCATTTATCCGAAATGGGGTGAATCCGTGGCAAAAAACATACTGAGCCGCGTTTTACAGGCCGCAATTGTCATGCTGGGCGTTGCGCTTTTGATTTTTATACTTTTGCGCATTGTCCCCGGCAATGCCATTACAACGATGATGGGCGAGCACGCAAAGGCGGAGACGATAGAGCGCATGACGAAGGAGCTTGGGCTGGATCAGCCTATTATCGTTCAGTTTGGCCGCTACATTATCGGCGCGCTGAAAGGCGATTTCGGCACGAGCTATTCCCTTAACCGCAGTGTTTCCGAGCTTATCGGCACGGCCTTTCCCAACACGCTGCGCCTTGCCCTCGCGGCGGCGCTGGTGGCATGGGTGACGGGGATAATCTGCGGAATCATTGCGGCAGTGAAGAAAAACGGCATACTCGACCATTTATTTATGGGCGTGTCGCTTTTGGGCGTATCCGTTCCGGTATTCATGGCGGCGATGGTACTGCAATACTTCCTCGCGTATAAGCTTAAATGGGTGCCGATTTCGGGTGTTGAAAGCTGGAAAGGCTACATTCTCCCCGCAATTGCCCTCGGCTGGAACAGCGCCGGAAGCATTGCGCGTCTCACCCGCTCCACGCTTTTGGAGGTCATGCAGGAGGATTACATCGACACTGCCCGCGCCAAGGGGCGGCGGCAGCTCGGCGTAATCACCGTACACGCACTGAGAAACGCGCTTTTGCCCGTTATCACAATGATGGCCGTGCAGCTTTCCTCGCTTTTATCGGGCGCTGTTATTTGCGAAACCGTATTCTCCATAAACGGCATTGGGCGGCTTTTGGTACAGGCAATTGAGGGGCGCGATATTCCGCTTTTGCAGGGGACTATACTTTTCTCCACACTGCTTGTTATCCTCGGCAACCTCGCAGCGGATTGCCTTTACACCCTGCTCGATCCGCGCATAAGCAAGGAGGTGTGAGCGCATGAAAAAAGACCTTACCATGGACGAAGCCCTGCGCGCTCAGCTCGGCGAAGCCGAAACCTTTTCTTCTACGCTAAAGCGCCTGTGGCGCGAGAATAAGCTTGCCGTAGCATCGGCAGGTATTATTCTTCTCTTTATTCTCGCGGCGGTTTTCGCCCCGCTTCTTACGCCCTACAGCTTTGACGAAATGGATTTATTAAACCGCCTCGCTTCCCCCTCGCGCGAGCACCTTTTGGGTACGGACGAGGCCGGGCGCGATGTGCTGACGCGTATGCTCTACGGCGCGCGCATTTCTCTGCTTGTCGGCATAGTGCCGACGGTGATATCCATGCTCGTGGGCGCGGTGCTCGGCATAATCGCGGGGTATAACGGCGGGAAAACGGATGCAGTTATAATGCGCCTTGCGGACATTATGCTTGCATTCCCCTCAATGTTTCTCGCAATGGTTATAATGTACACTCTCGGTGACGGGATGATTAACATCTTCCTCGCCCTTGCCCTTGTAAACTGGGCGAGCGTGGCGCGCATTGTGCGCGCGGAGACCTTGAAGCTTCGCGAAACGGAGTTTGTGGAAGCGGCGCGGTCGATAGGCGTTAAAAAGCTCCCTATAATGCTAAGGCACATTCTTCCTAACTGCGTGCCTTCGCTTATAGTGCTCTTCACGCTCAACATTCCCTCGGCCATTCTTTCCGAAAGCTCTTTAAGCTTCCTCGGCATCGGCATAAAAGCGCCGCAAGCCTCGTGGGGGCTAATGGTAAACACCGGGCGGCAGTTTCTCTACTCCCAGCCGTGGCTGAGTTTATCGCCGAGCATTGCGATTATGCTTATCGTGCTTGCGTTTAACTTCCTCGGTGACGGGCTGCGCGATGTATTAGACCCGCATTTGAAAAACCAGTGAATCGGAGGTGCTTTGAATGGAAAGCAACACCGTTGTATTGAAAACAGAACATCTCTGCACCAGCTTTTTCACCCAGCACGGCGAGGCAAAGGCCGTAAACGATGTATCTATCACCGTGCCGAGGGGCAAGATTATCGGCATTGTGGGCGAATCCGGCTGCGGGAAGAGCATGACGGCGCGCTCAATAATCCGCCTTTTGAAATACCCCGGCAAAATCGTCAGCGGAAGCATACTTCTTGCAGGAAAAGAGCTGACGGAGCTGTCCGAGCATGAGATGAGCACCGTTCGCGGTGAAGAAATCGGCATGATATTTCAAGAGCCGATGACAAGCCTTAATCCGGTGATGAAGGTCGGCAAGCAGGTGCGCGAAGCGCTGCTTTTACATAGGCGCGTTACCCCGCACGAGGCCAAGACCGAGGTTTTGCGTATGTTCCGCAAGGTGGGTATCTCCGAGCCTGAACGGCGCTATGAATGCTACCCCCATGAGCTTTCCGGCGGACTGCGTCAGCGCGTGATGATTGCAATGGCGATGATATGCCGCCCGAAGCTCATTATCGCCGACGAGCCGACTACCGCACTTGATGTGACGGTTGAAGCGCAGATACTCCAGCTCATGCGCGATTTGCGCGATGATACGGGGTCGGGCATTATACTTATTTCTCATAATCTCGGCGTTATCGCGCAGATGTGCGACTATGTTTATGTGATGTACGCCGGACGCGTTGTAGAGCAGGCCGAAACCTTTGAGCTGTTTTCTAACCCCAAGCACCCGTACACCGCCGGTCTTATGGCCTCGGTGGCCTCGCTTGACGGCGGGGCAAGCGAGCTTGAGACAATTCCCGGCGTTGTGCCGAACCTTTTGCACTTGCCTGAGGGCTGCGCATTTTCTCCCCGCTGTGCCGAGTGCCAAAGCGTGTGCCGCTCTGCCGTGCCGGAGCTGCGCGAGGTGTCGCGCGGACATCTTGTGCGCTGTGTTAATCCAAAGGAGGTGCAAAATGGCTGAAATCCTTTTGGAAGCAAAAAATCTCACCAAAGATTTTCCCTTGAAAAATAAAAAGAGCGTTCACGCCGTTTCCGATGTGTCGCTGCAATTATATAAAGGTGAAACGCTCGCGCTTGTGGGCGAATCCGGCTGCGGAAAATCCACCTTAGGCCGTGCGCTCATCCGCCTTTTAAAGCCAAGCTCGGGCGAAGTGTATTTTGAGGGAACAGCGCTCGGCGGATTAAGCGAGAAAGAGTTTGCCGCCTATCGCCGCCGTATGCAGCTCATCTTTCAAGACCCCTACGCTTCCCTCGACCCGCGAATGACCGTGCGCGATATCGTGGCTGAGCCTTTGAAAACCTATAAGCTTTGCAAAACCGCCGAGGAAACTACCGAAACGGTGCTGGAGCTTTTACGCGCCGTAGGCATCCCGGAGGAGTTTTTGTACCGCTACCCGCACCAGTTTTCCGGCGGCCAGCGGCAGAGAATCGGCATTGCGCGCGCAATCGCGTTAGACCCGGCGCTTATCGTGTGCGATGAGCCTGTTTCGGCACTGGATGTGTCCGTGCAAAATCAAATCCTCAATCTCCTTAAAAAGCTACAACATGAGCGCGGGCTGACGTATCTTTTTATAAGCCATGATCTTTCCGTGGTGCATTTCATTGCGGATCGCGTGTGTGTGATGTTCCTCGGCAAGCTGTGCGAAGTCGGCAACACAAACGAAGTCTATGCCGAGCCTATCCACCCCTATACGCGCTTTCTCGTAAACGCCATACCCAAGGCAGACCCCCGCGCGCGCACCGAGCGCCATATGCTCCTCACAGGCGAGCTTCCAAGCCCCATTGACCCGCCCGCCGGCTGCCGCTTCCACACGCGTTGCCCCTATGCGAGCGAGCGCTGCCGCACGGAAGAGCCGCAGTTGCGCCCCGTGAAAGGCCGCCTTGTCGCCTGTCACAGAGTCGAAGAGCTTGCAGGAGAATAAACAGCAAAAGCACAGTGTCTTTGGATTCTCGGAACGAGCTAAATATATTATGTAAACCTAACATAAGTATAAAACCCCGCAGGAACGGCGTATCACCGCCCCTGCGGGGTTAGTTCAT